>CAINHV010000164.1 GCA_903848965.1 uncultured Opitutia bacterium
CACCCAGGCGACATCGAGCACGACCTCGAACGACCGCTCCCGCCAGAGTTCCGCGCCCGTCGGCGCCGCCCACAAGCCCGCGAGCACCGGTGCGCTGAGGCAGGCCAGCACTTCCGCCATGGCGGCCGGGGAGGGCGACCCGGCCACGCCGAAACCCACGGAAGCCGCCGGTCCGCTCCACTCGATCTCGGCGAACAGGCGGTGCACATCCTGCCCGAAGTCCGCCGCCGCCCCCCGCTCGAGGTTGAACAGCAGCGCGCCCGCCACGCTTCCCGCCTCGGCGCCGGAAGGCGTAAGCGCCGTTCGGCGTGGTGCCCGAAAAGATGATACACTTTCCAGCCGCGGAATCTCCGGAGCCGGCAGCGGGACCGGCGCCGCCGTGATGGCCCCAAACCAGTCCGCCCGGCCGGCCGACCAGGAGGCACCGAGCGTCGCCTGCAGGAGGCGCGGAAAATTCGCCGACGTGGATTTCGCGGGCCCCGGCTCGGTGATCAGATACATCGCCCGCTTCGCCCGCGTCATCGCCACGTACAGCAGGCAGAGGTTCTCGTACGCGGCATCCGTTTCATCTGCCAAGATCTGCCCGGCCAGCACCGGATCGTGCTCCGCAAACAACCGGCTGGGCAACTGCAGCACCCACGCGATGGCCCGGTCGTCCTCCTTCCGAATGGCCAGCCCGTCACGACGCTTCGCGATCCCCTGGCCTTCCAGATCAGGAAGGATAACCACATCGAAACCGAGTCCCTTCGATTTGTGGATGGTCAGGACGCGAATGGCACCGGCCGTCTCCACTTCCCGCAGCAGGTAACCCCCGGCGAAATCGAGAAAAGCCGCGACCTCGCGACTCCCGCCGCGATCGAACTCCGCTGCCGCTGTCACCAGCATTCGTCCGCGCTCGAGCGCAAACGCGTTGCCGACCAAGGCCGGTTCGAGCCGGCGCAGCCAGCTCTCGAGCACGCCGGCAAATCCACGTTCGTGAATTTCGGCGAGGACTTCCTTCGTCTGGGCGTCGGCCGTCGTGAGGCCGGCCGCCGCCAGCAGCGCGCCCAGGGGTGTCATGGTCACGAGCTCCCGCGCCAGCGTGTCACCCGGATGTGCCGCGGCGCGCAGCAAGGCCAGCAGGGCGACCGTGAGCGGATTGTCGGTCGCCACGGGCCGGTCGCTCTCCGCCACCGCCGCCAGACCTCCTTCCCGCCGGAGGTATTCGGCCAGTGCGGCCGCGGTCGCGTTCGTGCGCACGAGGACAGCGGCCTCGAGCCCACGGCCGATCGGATCGATTTCCTGCAACAAGCGCAGGGTCTCAGCGAATCGGCCGGCCTCGTCCGGCGCCTGGCGCAACTCCGCCCAGCCTTCCAGTCCCGGCCGGGCTGTCTCGTGGGTTCGCCATTCCTCAGACCAGCGCGCGGCGGCCGCGGGCGGAGCCAGTTGCGCCAGGACGGTGGACGCGCCGAACACCCGGTTGACCATCGCGATCACCGCCGGCCCGGACCGCCACGAGGCGTCGAGCCGGCCTTCCTCGATCGTGCCCGGGGCCGCGTCGTTGTAATGCCGAAAGATCTCCCGGAACAGCCGCGGATCGCCCCCGCGCCACGAGAAGATCGATTGCTTCACGTCGCCGACGTAGAAAAAACTCCGTCGCATCTCGGGGTCCTGTACGGCCTCGTCGATCAGGTTTCGCAACACGCTCCACTGCGCGAAACTCGTGTCCTGAAATTCGTCCAGCAGCCAGTGGTCGAACTGCGCATCGAGCCGCCAGTCGATCGCGAGCCTCGCACCCTCGTCCGCGACCCCGCCCGCGCCGCCGGACAAACGCGGCGCGCCCGCCGCCGGGACGAGCAGACGCAGCACATCGGCAAACGTGAGGCGGCCCGCGCGCCGAACCGTGTCGTGGTAGTTGCGTTCGTACCCGCGCAGCACCGCATAAAGTCCCCGGGTCATCTCGAGCCGCCGGATCAACTCGGAGCCGGCCAGGCCCTCCAGCAGTTCGCGCAGGGCCGCCTGCGTCGCGGGAGCCGGGACAAACTTGCGGCGCTCCAGCGTGATTTCCTGCAGCCCCGGCCAGGCGTCGAAGGCATTCTTGACGAGGTATTCGACGGGCTTCAGCAGTGGTGCGCCCGGTTGCCACGCCGCCAGCCCGAGAAAGAAGTCATCGATCCGCGTCCGCTGCTTCTCGTTCAACGGCTCTCCGGCCAGCGCCACCCGAAGTCCGGCCGCCGCGGCCTCCCGCCGGCCCGCGGCCGCGAGCCAGGCGCATCCTTCCGGCCAGATCCGCCCCGGCTCCCCCCACTGCCCGGGATTCGGCGCTTCGAGAAAAGTCTCGGCGTGCTCGGTGAGAAACCCGTCCAGAACTCGGGCGAGCTGCTTTTCCTCCAGGCCGAACGTGGCGCGCTTGAACGCCTCGATGAATTCGCGCTGCGCCGCATCCGGACGGCCCGCCGCCGCGAACATTTGCCTTAGTACGCGCCGCCGTTCCCAGCGCGCCGGCGCTTCCTCCATGATCTGGAAGGGTCCATCCAGGCCGAGCTCCAGCGGAAAATTCCGCACAATCCGCGCGAAGAATCCGTCCAGCGTCCCCAGGGTCAGCCGGGGCATCGCTTCGATCATCGTGCGCAGGTGCCGCAGGAAGTCGGCCGGGCCGAGGTGCGGGTGGCCGATCGCCGACGCCAGTTTGCGGGCTTCGCCGCCGTCGACCGCGGCTCGCGCCAGCCGCGCCAGGATCTGGTCGAAGAATTCTCCCGCCGCCTTGCGGGTGAACGTGAGCGCGACAATCCGCTCCGGCGCGGCGCCACCCGCCAGCAACTCCACGAAGCGCTGCGTCAGCGCGTAGGTCTTCCCCGAGCCCGCTGAGGCCAGGATCATCTTATGGCCCGGCGCGTTCATTTTCCAAATTCGACGCTAGCCGCCGCTCCTTTGTGGAAGAGCGGGGCAAATTCATCCCAGTCCGCCTCCCGGCCCTCCATCTCGACCGGCGGCCAGAAGGTGCCCGCGGTAATCTCAGCCGCCACCGCCTCGGCGCACCGCTCGGCCGCGGTCTGGAGTTCCGTCGTGTAGTCACTCCATGGAGACAGGCCCGTCTCCCCCGTCGCCTTCGGCAGGTTGAAATAGCCGCACTCCACCGCCGCACCCCACTCCGCCAGCACGGCCCGCCGATACAGCGGCAGCTGCAGATCGATCCAGATCCGATCTTTCCCCGCGGCATCGTGGCACCGCTGCCAGGCCGGGACCGCGGCATCGGCCGACCGCGCCGGACGCAAGTGCGTCAGCGCCGGCAGCCGGGCCGTGTCGCCGGTCTTGTAGTCGATGACCCGCACCCGGCCATCCGGGTGGCGGTCAATGCGATCGATCTTCCCCCGCAGTTCCAAAGGACCAAGGGGAACGCGGAAGGCCCATTCGACCTGCACCGTTCGCCAACCCGCGGCTCGTTCCGCCGCTTCGATCACCGCCGCCGCCCGGAGCCGTTGCCGGGCGGATTCGAACTGCACCACCAGCGGCAACGTTAAATCCGCCCCGTAGCGATCCCGTGCGCCGCGCTCGAATCGCCGGATCAGGAAATCCTCGATTACCACCGGATCCGCACAATCGCGCAGCGCGGCGTCCTCCCCGAGTTGCTGCCATGCGCCGTGCAGGAGCGTGCCAAAATCTCCCGCGTCGAGCTCTGCCTTGGCGGGATCCACCGCGGACATCCGGAGCACATGCTTCAGGTAATAGCGAAACGGGCAGTGCAACCAGTCACGCAGGCCCGTGACGGAGACGCGCGGCGGCGGGGCCACGCGGCGCGGCCCGAGTCGCCAGGCGCGGGACCACGGCAGCCCCGGACGCTCCGGCGCCAACGGCCGAAACAAGCCGGTGACGCGCGCCGGCAGGTCCGCGTCTGCGCAGCAGAGGAGCAGCCGCGAGGGCCGCAGCGGATCGCCGGCCGCGGAATTCTTACCGAACAACAGATCCAACCGGCCCGCGTCCCCGCGCGAAGCCGAGAGCGCCGACAGCAGGTAAGCATCGCGGGCAAAGCGTGCCGCGTTGGTCTTCATGCCCAGCCTGACCCGAAGCGACTCCGGCAGGAACGGATCGCCCGTGACCGCCTCGGGCACGCGGCCGTCGTTGAACCCCGCCACCACCAGATGGGGCGCATCCTCCCAGAGCAGTTCCAACCAGCCGAGCAAATCGAGCGCCTCGGGCGGGCGTTCGACGGTGTGAGACCCGGACGCGAATTCCTCGAGGGCAAATTCCCATGCCTCCGCCGTGGTGGGCCGGGCTCCGGGAAACAGCGCGAGGGCACGACCCGCGTCCCGCAGCACGTCGATCCAATACTCGGCCGAGTCAGCGAGTGAGCCGCCCACGTCCACCCGGCGGTCACCGAACAGCGTGGCGAGCGTCGCGGCGGCATTGCCCGGAAATTCTCCCGAGATCAGCTGCTCGCGCAATTCAGCCACGGCGGCCAGCGTTTGGGCGGCGAGAGGGAAATCCGCTGCCTGCGCCTGGGCCGCGGCGAGAGTCGGCGGCAGGTGCTTCGCGTGCAGCGCATCAAGCTCGGCCAGGAGGCGCGCCGGCGAAAACGCCGGGCCGGCGCGACGTTGCAGCCAGGCGAGCACATCCGGACAGCGGACCAACGCCGCCCCGGCGTCAAAGTCCGGCGCGGCCGCCAGAGCCGCCAGCGCCGCGAGCAGCCCGTGCAGTCCGTCATTTCGTCGCGAACGACCCTCGGGATTGAAGGCCACGACGCCGGCGCGCGCGAGTGCGCTTTCCAAAGGACCCAGCACCTCGGGATCGGCCGCGCCGAGCGCGAGCTGGCCGGTCCGCGGCTCTGCGGCGACGGCGATCGCCGCAAGCTGCTCCGCCTGGGCCGCGGGGTTGGCGCACAGCCGGACGCGGTGTTCGAAGTCGGGCAACGCGATCTCCCGGCGCCCCCAGTCATGGCCCGAGCCTTCCGCGGCCGCGGCGAGCGGACGGCCCCACGCGTCGAAGTTCCCGGCCTCACTGGCGGGCGCGAAGATCACCACCTCGACGGGCACCCGGCGCGCCTGGGCCGCGAGCGCCTCCAGCGCCAGCGGCAGCGGGTCCGGTGTCGCCAACATTACAATCCGATCGACCCCGCCAGCGGGCGGCTGACGCGCCCCGGCCATCCGCGCGGCCTGCGGTTCGCGCAGGCCGGCGGTCGCGAGTCGGCCGGCGTGCAGGGTTGCCAGCCGACCGATGGCCTCCCAGCGCGCGGCCTCGGGAAACTCCGGGCCGGCCCGCTGCGCCACGTCGGGCAGTCCCAGTCCACCCTCCGCCAGCGCCGCCTGCAATCGGGCGAACTCGCGCCCCAGCCGCAGCGCCCAGCTGAAATTTCGCGCCGGCGGGTCGATCGGAAACACCGCCCGGAAGGCCTCGAGATCGATCGCCCGAAAAACCTCAGCCCAGGCCAGCACGGACACCAGCCGGGGCGCGGCGTCCGGAGCCGGATCCAGCGCCAGCAGCGAGTCCGGCGTCACCACCCGCGGCGCGAACACACCCTGGCCACGGAGCGCGGCAGCGGCCGCGAGCGCTTCCCGGAGGCGGCGACCGGCCTGCGCCGTGGACACGACCACCAGGGTGCGCGAGAGGTCCAGCGGGCCGATGCCATCCCAACCGGCAGCCAGCCAAGCCACAGCCTGCGGCAGCAGCGGACGATCCCAGGGGAGAAAGTGACGGCGGGGCGATTCGACCACGTTCAGACGGATGAACACGAAAGGTGCGCCGGAGCACAAATTTTATTCGCACCTGCCGTGGCGGCCCGGCCAAAAAAAACCCGCTCGCAGATGCGGCGGGTTCACGGACGGCGCCGGGGCGCCAGCCAAAAGGGAAACTTACTTCGCGGCCAGATGCTTCGAAACGTGGGCCTTGGCCCGCGAGGCGGCATTCCGGTGGACGACACCCGACTTGGTGGCCTTATCCATCGCCGAGGCGTACTCCGAGGCAGCCGCCTTGGTGGACGCGGTGTCCTTGGCGGTGATGGCCGCGTCGAGCCGCTTCCGCAACGTCTTGAGGCGGGTCTTGGTGCCCCGGTTGCGTTCAGTTAAGCGCACCGTCTTGCGGGCGGCTTTGATAGCGGATTTGGTATTGGCCATGGTCGATCGAGAGGTCGGAGCCGGGCAAAAACTCAAACGGCCGGGCGAGAGTCAAGGGTATTGTCAATCCGGTGGGGTCCAGGTTTGGCGGGCGAGGCGGGAATTTCCCAACTCCGGAGGCCGATATGAGGGCAGGTTTGCCTGTGAGCAGGGCCTTACGCCCCTACCTCAATAAGGGGCGAATGCCACAGCCATAAGCCTCTTAGCACCGGGTCAGACTTCCAATAGGATGGAGGAGTGAACCCCGCCCCCTCTTTTCCCGCTCCAGGTCAGGATTCGGCCGAGCCCGTCCGATTCGGATTGTATCGGGTCGAAGGGACTACCAGCCGCCGGCGCGGCATGACCCTCGTGGAGGTGATGATCGCCATGACACTGCTTGCGACGGTCATGGTTGGCTTCATCGGCGCGTTTCTCCAATCCCGCCGGTTCACCGAGAGCAGCGTGCTGCACTCCGCCTGCACCAGCCTCGTCTTCGGATTGATCGAGCAGATGAAGGGCCTGGACTACACCACCCTGCTGCCGAGCTACGATGTGGACACCGACGCCCCGGACGACATCGAAAATTCCCCGCCGTATATCCGGCTGCGCGTCAACCAGGACCTCACGGTCTGGCTGCGCGTCGTCCACACCGCCTCGGGCACGCCGCAGGCACCCACCACCACCCCGGCACCCACGGCCACCGCCGCCAGCGCGGGCGCGATCGACAACTTCATCGGCTCCCTCCCGCTCTCCACGGTCACGGGCACGGCCTCGCAGGATCTGTCGCTCAACCTCTGGGTCTGGATCGATGAAATTCCGGACACCGAGCGCGACGTCAGCGAGGTGAAGAAGATCACGGTTGTTTACACCTACAGTTTTCTCGACGGCTCCAGCACGCGCACGATTCGGGACCGCGAGGTTTTCCTGCGGACCCGCTACGACCAATGAAGACCCTGCCTAACAGATTCCGCCGCGCCCGCGGCTTCACGCTGGTGGAGATCATGTTCAGCATGTCGATCGTGACCCTGGCCATGGCACTCGCCCTGGGGACGTTCCTTTTCGGCCTGCGGATGATGTACAAGGACAATGTCCGGCTCGAGACGAACGCCGCCCTGCGCTACTTCATGGCCCAGATGTCGAAGGAGACGCTCGATTCCTCCGAGTTCTACATCTTCCCCTCGTACCAGGAACTCGACGGCACGGTTGTCCTCACCTCCAAGCCGGCCACCGCCGCCACGCCGTCGGCGGGCACCGACGGGAGCATCTCCGCACTGGAAACCGACTCTTATGGCACCAGTATCGCGCACGGCGACTGTGTCGTGCTCGTGACCCGGACCGCCGTGACGAGCGGCGCGGCCGTGCGCCAGTTCCGGATCTATTATCGGGTCGCCACCGTGGCGAACCGCAACACCGACGCTGCGCTCCGCTACTACGAGAGCGACGATTATGGCGCCGCGAGCACGGAGACCAACCTCGTGGCGCTATTGAATGCGGTGAACCTCAATGCCACGCCCAGCAGCACCTTCACTTCGAGCGGCGTGGTGCACTGCCGGCAGGTCACGCGGCGGGCGAAGGGCCGGCGGATCGGGGCGACGAGTAACTTCTACCCCATTTTGTCGAGCGAGGCGCCGACGATCACGGCCTCCAACGAAAGCTTCTCCATCAACGTGGAGTTCATCAACGGCACCACCGCCAACAATCTGCTTTCGAGCAGCAGCTTCAACTACACCGTCTCCCCGCGGCGGTAACCCGTCATGAAAATCCCCCCCGTCCGTTTCGTGCGCCGGCGCGGCTCCGCCGTGCTGATGATTGTGTTCCTTATCACCGTGATGGCGCTGCTGACCGGCAGCCTGCTCAAGTACACCGTCAGCGAACGCCGCGGCAACGAGCGGAACCGGCTGATCCTCCGGGCCCGTAACATGTCGGAGAACATCTCCGCCTACGCCGCCGAGCAGATCACGACCAAACTCTACCGCCTGCGCAGCTTCGCGCCCATCGCCTACATGACCGGCACCAACGAGGCCCACCTGCCGCCGGACGACGTGTTGAACACCGCCTTCACCTCCGCGGACGCGGGGATGGAAGTGCGGGCCGGTCTCACCGGCTCGACCGGCTACGTCTTCATCAACCCGGCGACGTATCCGAACAACCCCAACGCCGGCCTTCAGGTCAACACGAGCACGATTCCCATCATCGCCATGGCCACGGCCACGCACCCGGTCCTCGGGAGCTATTCCGCCTACACCGAATACGATCTCGAGGCCGACATGGTCCCGCTCTTCCAATTCGCGATCTTTTACAACATGGACATGGAGTTCGGACCCGGCGGCGACATGGTCATCGCTGGCCCGATCCACACCAACGGTAACCTGATTGCCCGCAATCAAACGGGACTCACCAACACGGTGCAGTTCCTCCAACGGGTGAGCGCCGCCGGCGGATTTTTCGCCAACACCGCGCACAAGGGCCCCACCTACATGGGCAATGGCGGCGTCGACAACGGCCCCGGCGGCACCGGCCCGCTCCGCTTCCAGAATCCCGCCGGCACCGTCACCGACATCTACGGCAGCAGCACCTGGCGGGATCACAAGTACGGCAAGGCGAGCGTGAGCACGACCACCCTGGCCAACTTCAAGACCTTCGCCTCCTCCTGGTATGGCGTGAATTTCCGCACCAGCGTGCATGGGGTCACCCCCCTCGTGCTCCCCGGCGTCGCCGACTACTCGGAGACCGACGATCCGTCCACCACCGGAGTCGACGAGCGCGACAACGGCCGGCAGATTATCGAGCCCGCCGATGCCAGCGACACCGCCCAGATGAAGGAGACGAAGTTCGGGCGCCGCGCGGGTCTCTATATCATCGTGAATCCCGACGATCAGGATCGCCCCGGGATCCTGCCCGATGCGAGCACGGTCACGATGCGGGCGCGCTCGTATCGTTGCTGGCTCAACACCGTCAATGCCGATCTGACGCACACTCTGTACGAGGTCATCCTGCCCGGTCAGCCGAGCTACGGCTCACTGAACGCCAACATCAACGATCTGCCCAACGCGTATCGCATCGACACCTCCGTGGGACCGAATCAAGTGCTGCGCATCCCGCAGGGCGGCGCCCCGGACGTCTCCGGCGCGGGCCTTATCGGTACCGGGTACACCACCGGCGTGCCGACGATGGCCAGCTTCCAGGATGCCTACTTCTACGATCTCCGCCGGGCCCGCAACAATACCGGGGGCTCGCCGTTCACCCGTCCGACCAACAACTACATTCCGCGACCGATCACCAAGATCGACTTCGACATGACCCGTTTCCGGATGGTCGTCGATCGGACCGTTTCGTCCGCGACGACGAGCCTCGTCTACAATCCGAGCCAGCCCAATGCCGGCAATTGGGCCAGCTCCATCTTCAATTCCGGCGGAGCCCGGGCGAATTATGGCCTCGGCCTAGGCGGCGCCTTCAATGTTTTTCCCACGGGGACCACCCTCCCCGCCCCGGATCCGTTCCGGATGTACTTTGCCCCCGCTGATCCGCTCAACCCGCTCATTCTCACCAACCCCGGAACCTTCGGGGTCTCCGCCTCGCACCTCGTCAACACGTCGGCGCCCAGTCCCTGGTTCGATGGCATCACCATCTACATTCACTCCGTCGAGGCCGAGGTCCGGACCGACACCGACCTCGCGACCGCCGAGCTCGACCGCATCGACTCGGGCGTTCGGCTGTGGAACGGCCGCGGGCCCGTGATCTCGCTCGATGGCGCCACCTATCCCAGCCGGACCGGCCTGAGTTTTGGCACCAACGATGCCGCGTATATCATCGGGCACTACAACGCGGATGGTACGATCATCTCGGCTTCCGGAAATACTGCCAACCCAGGGGGCTACAGCGCCCAGTATCCGGAATCGAACGCCGAAAAACTCACATCGGTGATGGCCGATGCCGTCACGATCCTGTCACAACCCCTCTACAGCACCGCCGCCTACGCCCAGACGTCCGGCTGGTCGGACTCCATGAGCGCAACCCGCTCCTCCTCGACCAACTACAGCGCCGCGTGGTCCACGACGAACCCCAGCGGCACCAACGCGCGGGACGGACTCGGCGGCAACCTGAAGCCTGCCGCCATGCCCAATTTCGGCAACCAGGTCGCCGGGCCGGGCGCCACGGTCAACGTCAAGCTCCCCTCCACCACCACGGAAATCTCCACCGCGCTGCTCGTCGGCCTGGTGCCGACCAACCACAATCCCAGTGGCTCGGGCGGCAACAACCAGACCAGTGGCGGGGTGCATAATTTCCCGCGACTGCTCGAAGTCTGGGGCAGCGGACCCGCGGATCTCTACATCCGCGGATCGATGGTCGCGATGTTCGAGAGCCGCGTCGCGATGGAGCCCTGGAGCATCCGGTCCTACGCCGCCCCGGGCCGGTTCTGGGGACTCCACGAATCGTTGCGGACGGTGAACCACGATCTGCCCCTTGAGCCGATTCTGCTCAACGCCCGCCGCGTCCGGTTCAAGGAACTGACCTCCGCCCAGTACGCCACGCAGAAGGCCGTCATTGAGGCACTGCCGCATTGAGCGGTGCGGGAACGGAGCCTCTCCCGGTGCACCTCAGAACAACGTCGTAAACGGCGCGCGGTTGTCGCGGGCAAAGGCGTGACCGCTGCCGGGCGCTTCCTTGAGCTCAGACCAGGATCCGATGCGAAGATAGCCGCTCCCGGAACCGGTGCCGGGACTCGGGCCGCCCGGAACCGCCGCCGTGGCGAGTTGCACATCGTAATGCACGTCGCCCGATCCGGAAAGCGTGACGGTGTTGCCGATGATCGCGCCATAAACGCCGCCGCTGCCCGTGACCGAAACGTTGCCGTTGGGGGCGTAGATCGTACCCCTGAAGGCCGCCGATCCACCCACCGTCACGGTTTGCGTCGAGCCGGTCGGCTTCGTGCCCCAAATCGTCGCGTTGATGGGCAGGCTGGTGTTGTTGACCATGCCCGAGCCGCTCAAATCGAGCGTTCCGGGACAATAGATGTTCAGCGACGGGCTGACGGCGCCAGTGCCGCCGACGGCGATATATCCCGAACCGCCGATGGAGGTATTCCCCGTGACGATGACATCGACGGGACCCAAGATTTTGAGAATGCCGGAGCCGCCGACCGACAGGGAGGAGCAGGTATAGAGATAACGCCCGTTGGCCCCGGCCACATCGCCGCCCCGGGGCAGCGAGGCGGTGGACGAGCCGGCGACCGAGTACGCACCGAGTGAATACGCCGACGTGGTGGGCGCCGTCGCATCGAGGAGGTTCGTGCTGAAGTCGGTCCGCACGCGGTTGGGATCGACCCGCGGCGAAGAGGGGGACGTCGCGCCGTAAATGCGTCCACTGCCACCGACACTCGGGGTGGTGCCGGCCGTGGCCACATATCCGTAGATGGTCGCGGAGCCGGTGACCTGGACCGTGGCCAGGCTGGCCACGGTGGCGCGGTCACTACGGTTCGTCGCGGTATTATAGGCACCGACGCTGGAATCGTAGCTGTCGATGTCGGCGCTGCCGGAAAAAGTCACGTTGCCCTTTGCCACGATCCCGTTGGCAAAGAGCCGGACCGGCGCCGTGCTGCCCACGCGAATCTGTTTCACGATCTTCGGCTGGTTCGGGATGGTGACGGAACAGGCGGCAATCACGGTGGGCGTGGACGAGGCGGCATTGTCCACCCGGACGTAGATCGCGCCGGTGGCCTGGTCGAAATTGAATCCCGTCGTGATCGTTTTTACGTAGTCGGTCGTGCTCCCGCTCGCGAGCGACCAGCCGTTGGCACTGTTGATGGCAGCCGAGTTGGCAGCGTGGAGCCCCTCCTCGATTCCGGCCTCGGCGAGGTTGAGGGCAACGATCTGAAAATGCCCGCGCGTCGCAAGTTTTGCTTCCTGCACGGAGCGAAACAGGAAGCCGGAGGCGATCACCGCAGTGACCGCCGCGAGAATCAGGACCGTGATGACCGCACTGCCCTGCTCGGAAATTCGACGGCGCCCGGCAGAGGCAGACTTTCGGGAAAGGCCACGTTGGGACATCTCCGAAACATGCCTGATTAGGCCTATTCAGGCTAGGGAAGATAATACGTAGGACAAGGGGTTACGTCACGTAGTGCCTCGATTCCCAAACTTCAGCTGGCTCGGCGCAGACCTGCCCGCGAGGGCAGGGACCATTTATTGCTTCGCTCAAAATAATCCCGCTGCTCACGCCGCGGGCTACAAGGCCAACTTCGGAATCCAAGTAGCGAGCGGCCCGTTCCCACGGCACGGCCAGCTGGTTGGTTCCGAGCCGTGGGGTCCGCCGATAAGCGGGCCCTTCATGCGCCGGCCAAAAATTTAGCTTTGGGGCCGATAAGCCGGATTCTGTTCCCCCCGGCCGAAGCCGGGGTTCAGCCGTCATTTCTCTCACGACCCTTGCGAGCCGTGCCACGACCCGGCGGCTTGCGCCGGCCGGGCCGCGATGCGGCATACCCGTGGCTATTGGACGAGCCGCCCAGCCACCTATTTTGCCTTGCACCGGAAGGGGTTTTTCGTGCCGCCAACGTCACCGTTGGCGCGGTGGGCTCTTACCCCACCTTTTCACCCTTACCCTGCCTTGGCCGCCTTGCGACGACCCCAGCGGGGCGGTTTATTCTCTGTGACACTGTCCGTCACCGCGCCTTGACGCGCGGCGCCCGCGCTTGCCGTGAAGCTCGCGCGGCATCCTGCCCTACGGTGTCCGGACTTTCCTCTCCGAACTTCCATCGGGCGCGGCATTACCCGCGCCTTGGGATCAAAGAACTCGGAGCGACGACTAGGCCCCAAAGCTAAGCGGCCAGCGAAACGAATCCCGGCCCGGGTGCAAGCTGCGCCTGCCCGGCCCCCTGCGAAGACACCCTCACGGCCGCTTTAACCGCGGCTCACGCTTCCCAGAAGACGATTCGTCCGCACTGATCGCAGGTCGGAAGCTGGACGGCCGGATCAAGCCCTTTGCCGCGCGCACCGGACTCGACCTCGCTCGAAACCTTGAGGTGGCAACCGCCGCACTTGCCGCCACGGATCGCGACCACGGCCGGCATATTCCGCGTGGCGATGCGATCGTAAATCTTCAGGCGCGGTTCGGCGATCGGACTGCGCGCGGTCGCGACCTCGGCCTGCGCCGCCTTTAGGTCGGTGGTCAGGCTCGCTTCGCGTTCCCGCAACATGGCGATGCGCGCCTCATGGCCCGCGATGTTGGTCTTCAGCTCCGCCTCGGCCGTGACGAATTTTTTCTTCGCCTCGTCGATCGCATACATGATCTCGAGTTCCTTGCCCTCGAGCTCGCTGATCTGTCCCTGCGTCGTGTCGATCTCGTGCCCCAGCGCCTGATACTCGTCGTTCTTCCGCACCGTGACCTGCTGCGTCCTGTAGCGCGCGAGCTTGTCGCCGGCCGATCCAATGTCGTTCTCGAGGGCCTTCTTTTTCACCTCGAGATCCCGCATCTCCATCCGGGCCGCCTCGATGGCCCCCTTCTCGGTCGCGATCTTCCTTTCCACCAGCCCGATGTCCCCCGGGATTGCCTTGAGCTGGGCCTCGAGCGCGAGGCGCTTGATGTCGCGATCTTGCAGGATCAAAAGCGATTCAATCGCGGGGTGAGGCATGTGGATCCACTGTGCGGTCGCGGGCTTCACGGTCAAACGAAAGCTCCAGCCACTCCCGTTGGAGGGCCGAGCTCTGGAGGCCGTCTCGCAACCTCGCGTTTTTCAGATTTTGTAAAATGAACGGCCTCTGAGCCGGAACCGTGCAGTAGGAAATTGCGAAGAGGCGAACTTGGTGGCCCGCCGCGTGAGCGGCGGGACTTCACCGAGCGGAGCGATGAAG
>CAINHV010000165.1 GCA_903848965.1 uncultured Opitutia bacterium
CCATCGGCATCCAAAACGTCTCCTCCTCGGCCTCGCCCATCATCAAGGCGCTGGCGGGCAATAACGACCTCTCGATGGTGGGCTTCCAGCTCACCCGGGACACGCGCGACAAGATCATCAACACCACGAGTGGCAACCGTGTGGAGTTCAGCCTGAACCTCGCGGGCGGCCCGCTCGGTGGCGCCAAGACCAACGACTACTACAGCATGGAGTTCCGCGGTTCGCAGTTCTTTCCCCTCTTCGACTTTCAGGCGCAAGTGCTGAGCCTGATCGCCCGCGGTGGCGTCATTCAGAACTATGGTGATAGCGGCGACGTCCCTTACTACCGGAAGCGGTATCTGGGCGGTCCGCAGGATTTGCGCGGGTTCGAGTTCCGCGATGTCAGCCCGCGGGACGAGTTCAACGAACCGATCGGCGGCAAGAGTTATGGCTTCTTCGGCGTCGAATACTCAGCCGATATTGTCAGCCCGATCCGTTTCGCGCTCTTCTACGACTTCGGTTTCGTGAACGAGGGCGCCTACGACTTCAATCCCGGCACCTTCAACGACAACTTCGGCTTCGGCCTGCGTATGTTCGTGGCCGGCGCGCCCTTGAGCCTCGACCTCGGCATCCCGTTGACCGGCGACAAGCTCAACAAGAAGGGCAACCAGTTCAATTTTTCCTTTGGCACCCGGTTCTGATTCTGTTCCTTTCTCCCTTTAAATCTCCAATCCCTATCCATGAAGAAAATCATCCAGTCCCTTGTCGCGGTCGCGACGTTCGGCGCCTTCGCCCTCTCGGCGAATGCCCAGGCGATCAAAATCCAAATCGTCGACATGGCGAAGTTGTACGACAATCACTACAAGACGGTTGAGCAGAACGCCAAGATTCAGACCGATGACCAGAAGGCCCAGGAAGAGGTCGACCGGATGAACAAGGAGGGCAACGCCCTCGTCGAGGAATACAAGGCGCTGAACGATCAGGCGAACAATCCGGCCCTGAGCGCGGACGCCAAGTCGAAGGGGCAGATGGAGGCCCAGAAGAAGCTCGAAGGGATCCAGCGCAAGCAGCAGGAGGTCCAGACCTTCGTCCAGAACACCCGGAATTCGCTGCAGCAGCGCCTGATGACCTTCCGCAGCCTGATGCTCGAGGAAATTGGGAAGATCGCGGCCGACGTGGCGAAGCGCAAGGGAGCGACCCTCCTCCTCGACAAGGCGGGCCCGACGCAGATTGGTATTTCCAGTATCGTTTTTTCGGATCCGGCCTTCGACATCACCGATGAGGTGATGAACGAACTGAACAAGGATCGCCCGGCCAATGCGCCGACCGCTCCCGCCGCGACCAGTGCATCGCCCGCCGCTCCCGCGGCTGGCAGCCCGGCCATCACGGTCCCGGGCGCCCTGAAGAAGTAAGGCTCACCGATTTCACAAAACCCCGCTCTTTACCGAGCGGGGTTTTTTATTGGACGGATTTGAAGCGAGCGAACCTCTCCGGCTATCGCCTCCGAATAGGTAGGGCCGCAGGCTGTCTGCGCCCTGAATGTAGATTCGAGTGACCTGTCCGAGGGCGCAACAAGTCTGCGCCCCCACGGACGGTTGCCCTGACGCCCGGTGTTCGTCCGTGGAAGGTCGGCCTACGCAGTCTTCTTGTTCGGCAGCGAGCGACTGGCGACTTCGGCCTTCAAGCGGGTGACGTAGTCGTCGGCGGTCATGACACCTTCATCGCCGCGAGCGCGGGAGCGCACCGAGACGCTGTTCGTCTCGGCCTCCTTCTGGCCAATCACGAGGGTGTAGGGGACTTTGTCGATCTCGGCGCGGCGAATCTTGGCCCCGAGCTTGTCGCTGTGTTCGTCGAGCGTGGCGCGCAGGTCCTCGGACTTCAACCGGGTGAGCAGCGCGCGGGCATGGTCGATGACTTTATCGCTGATCGGGACGATTCGTACCTGCTCTGGTGCGAGCCAGGCGGGGAAATCTCCTCCGAAATGCTCGATGAGTACGCCGCAGAAGCGTTCCATCGAGCCGAACGGGGCGCGATGGATCATGACGGGACGGTGAGCCTGATTGTCCGGCCCGATGTAGGAGAGGTCGAAGCGAATCGGGAGATTGTAATCCACTTGGACGGTGCCGAGCTGCCACTCGCGGCCGATGACGTCCTTGATGACGAAATCGATTTTGGGGCCGTAGAAGGCCGCTTCGCCGGGCTCCTCGGTGAACGGGACGCCGAGGGTCTTGGCGGCCTCGCGACACGCGGCCTCGGCCTTGTCCCAATTGGCGGCATCGCCGGTATACTTGGTGGAGTCCGGGTCGCGCAGGCCGACGCGGACGCGGTAATCCTGCATGCCGAGGGTCGTGAGGATGATCTTCACGAGCGCCAGGCAGCCGAGGACCTCGGGCGCGAGCTGTTCCTCGGTGCAGAAGAGGTGGGCGTCGTCCTGGGTGAAGCCGCGGACGCGCGTCATGCCGTTGAGCTCGCCGCTCTGTTCCCAGCGGTAGACGGTGCCGAACTCCGCGAGCCGGACCGGCAGGTCGCGGTAGGAGTGTGGCTGCGAGGCGAAGATCTTGATGTGATGCGGGCAGTTCATCGGCTTCAGCATGAAGCCGTCGAGGAGCTGCTCTTGCGGGCGGACCCGGTCGGCGGTAATCGCCTCATGGCCGGTGCGGGCGTTGATCTGATCGCGCAGGTTGGCCGAGACGGCCTCAAGACGGGCGAAGACCTCGCCGCAGGGGCAGTTCTCGGCGATGACCTTGGCCAGCGACTCGTTCTCGATCACGGGCGTGAACTGCGACTCCTTGTAATAAGGGAAGTGACCCGAGGTCTTGTAGAGCTCGAGCTTGCCGATGTGGGGCGTGAACACCTGCGAGTAGCCCTGCTTGCGGAGTTCCGCGCTGATGAAGTTCTGCAGTTCCTGCCGGAGAATCGCGCCATTCGGGGTCCAGAGAATCAGCCCCTGGCCCACGTCCTCGTCGATGTGGAAGAGTTTCAGATCGCGGCCGAGTTTCCGATGATCGCGGAGCTTGGCCTGCTCGATCTGGGTCAGGTAGTTTGTCAGCTCGTCCCTGGTCGGGAACGCGGTGCCGTAGATGCGCTGGAGCTGTTTGTTCTTCTCGTCACCGCGGTGGTACGCACCGGCGATCGAGAGCAGCTTAAACGCCTTCAGCTTCGACGTGTAGCGCACGTGCGTGCCGGCACAGAGGTCGATAAACTCGCCGTTCTGGTAGAACGAGATTTTCTCGTCCGCCGGGATGTCCTCGAGGCGGCCGAGCTTGTAGCGCTCCTGGCCGATCTTCCGGATGATCTCGATCGCCTCGTCGCGGGAGACTTCCTTGCGGTAGAAGGGCTGGTTTTCGTCCGCGATCTTCTTCATCTCGGCCTCGAGCCGCGTGAGATCGTCGGTGGTCAGCTTGTGCTCCAGATCGACGTCGTAATAGAAGCCGGTGTCCGTCGGCGGACCGATGTCGAGCTTGGCGTCGGGGAAGACGCGGAGGATCGCAGTCGCCAGCACGTGGGAGCACGAGTGGCGGAGTTCTTCGAGAGGAGTCATCGACATGCCTTAAATTGGGGGGATGTGGCGCTTGATTGGGAAGGCCTAAAGCGTAGGGTGCTGGTGTGAGATCCGTCGAAAGGTTGTTGGGCTCAGCCCAACACTTTCCCCTCGAGATCACGCTTTCGAGCGGCGACCGGCACGTGATCGATCATCCGGATCATGCCACGGTGCATCCGCGAACGAAGGACCTGATTATCTTCCCGGACGAAGGGGAGGAGTTTTCCCTGGCGATCAATCCCGCGCATATCGTTCAGATTAGGCCCTTGCGGGCGGCTTGATCATTTTTTCGCCGGTTCGAGGGAGAAGCCGTCCTTGCGGTCGAGCATGGACCAGCCGCCGGCGGCGAGTTCCTTGCGCAACGCATCGGCGGTGGCGAAATCCTTTGCCAGCTTCGCGGCCCAGCGGCGGTCCGCGATCGCCTGGATCTCCGCGGGCGCGGAAATCCGACGCGGGTTGGGAGCCAAGACGAGCCCGAGGGCGAGCAGGATGCGATCGAAAGACGCGGTATCGGCCTGGCCGTCCTTGCGGTTCACAATCGTGAACAACGCGCCCAAGGCGGCGGGCGTGTTGAGATCTTCCTGCAGCGCGGCGAGGACCGGAGCGAACACATCGTGCGTCACGCCGGCGTCGGGCAGGGTGGCGCGGTACGCCCGGAGGGTATGGAGAGCGCTCTCAGCGGCGTGGAGCGAATCGAGGGTGAAGTTGAGTTGCTTGCGCGGGTGGCCGGAGAGCAGGGCGTAGCGCACTGCCATCGGCGAAAAGCCCTTCGTGGCGAGATCGTCCAACGTGTAGAGATTGCCGAGGCTCTTGCTCATCTTCTTGCCGTCCACCAGCAGGTGCTCGCTGTGATACCAGTGCCGCGCAAAGGTCGTGCCGTTGCAGCACTCGCTTTGGGCGATCTCGTTTTCGTGGTGGGGAAAAAGCAGGTCCACGCCGCCGCTGTGCAAATCGATCGTGGCGCCGAGGATCGACTTGCTCATCGCGCTGCACTCGATGTGCCAGCCCGGGCGACCCTCCGCCGCGCCCTTCGGTCCGGGCCACTTGTTCGGGCCGTCGTCGGGCTTCCACGCCTTCCAGAGGGCGAAGTCGCTGCCGTCCTCCTTCTCGTCGGCGTCGGCGGCGAGGGTCTTGAGCGCGGCGCCGGGCTGGAGTTCACGTTCCTTGACCCGCGACAGGCGGCCGTAGCCGGGGAACGACGAGACCTTGAAATAGACCGAGCCATCGGCGGTCCGGTAGGCGTTCCCCTTGTCGAGGAGGCATTCGATCATGTTCACCTGCTCGCGCAGGTGCTTCGGATCGGCGGCGCGCGGTTCCTCGTGCGGTGGGAGGCAGTTCAGTGCGGCGCAATCGGCATGGAACTTGTCGGTCCATCGCTTCGTGACCTCCGTGAGCGAGCGGCCCTCGTCGCGGGCCCGCTTGATCGTCTTGTCGTCAACGTCGGTGAGATTGCGGACGTGCTTCACGTTCGCGGCACCGAACTCGAGTTCAAGCAGCCGGCGGAGGACGTCGTTGACGACGAAGGTCCGGAAGTTGCCGATGTGGGCCGGGGCGTAGACGGTGGGGCCGCAGTTGTAGAACGTGAACACGCCGGCGGGTTGGGCGGGGTGGAGTTCGCGCAACTCCCGCGTGAGCGAGTCGTAAAGCTTGATGGCCATGAAGAAAGAAGAAGGGGAAGACTGGCAGAAATTCCGCCGCGGCGGAACGAGTTTTTGCCGGGCGGCTCGCGGGGGCCGGCGGCCGGGACCTTAGCGCCGGAGCCCGCTTCAGGCGGACGGCCCGCAGGAAGGAGTTCGCGTCGTGGTGATCTGACGAGTCACCGCGTAAATTTTATGGCAGCCCAGTCGCATGGCATTGGCCGAGCACGAACGTCGATTCACGGGTCGGATTCAAGCCCGATTTGCGTTGGCGGCGCGCCGGTGGGACACGGGGATTGCCTCTCGCGGAGCCGGACTTGGACGAGAGGCCGAATGATTCACCAAACGGTGGGCGAGGAGTACTTGAGTTTCCTGCACTACCTGAAGAACGGGCGGGCGTTCAACGCCGATGAAATCAAGGATCCCGCGCAGTTGGGCGTGCGGGCGATCGATGAGTTGCTGGATCGCGCGGATGTGACCATCGACCCGGCGGCGCGATTCAAGATCCTGGGCGAGGCCGAGACCGTCCTCACGAAGGAGCAACTGTTCGTTCCGATTTGGCGCATGAATCGGAACTACCTGTTGCATCCTGCGGTGCACGGATTCATCCCGAACCTGCTCGACCTGCATCCGTACCAGCACCTCTGGCTGGAATAGGTCGAATGGGTCCGATGGGCCAGATAGGACCTTTGCTGATCTACCGCTCCACCTCTCGCTCGATCCGAAACAGCACGAACTCCTCTCCGCCGCCGCGATCGACCACCAACACGCGGCGCGCCGGCGATCCGGGGCGATCGAGCCAGGCCGGAGCGGGATACAGGCTGCCTTCATACAGGAGAAAGAATGACACCGGTGCGGTACCCGAGGCGTGTTCGAGGGCCGAGCGCGCGGTCGCGAGTTCGGACGGTTCATAGATCGTGAACGGCACCACGCCGATCCGCGGATCGGCTCGCTCGGCCAACATCAGCGCATAACAGCCGGGGCGCAGGAATTGATGCGTCAGCACGAGGCTCCGGGTGCCGGTGCGATCGGCATGGCCGGCGAGGAAATCCCGAACGGCGCGCGTGCCGCCGCCGGCCCAGGGCCCGGTGAAGTACTGGACGACCTCCGCGTGCGGGATGCCGGCATGAAGAGGATCAGATCCGAGGCGCGCCGAAATCCACGTCCAGCGCCCCAGTCCCAGTGTCATGATGGCAAAGGCGAGCCACTGCCGTGGGCGGTTCGTGCCGTCGAGGAGCAACCCAACCGTCAGCGCGAGGCTCAACACGAGCGGGACGTGGTCGGGCAGGGCGTAGCGCGCATAGCTGTTGTTATAGAATGCGCCGGAAACCAGCAGAGTCACCAACCAGCCGGCTCCGACGGAGCGGGCCGGATACGCCGGCCGCGAGGTCAGCGTGACAAGCGCGGTCGTCAGGAAGAGGGCGAGCGGCCACCCGCCATAGCCCGCGTACCAGCCCAGCCAGGCCTGCAGCCGGTCGAGACCGCTGGCCGCCACGCTGGCTTCGTTCAACCCCGGCAACGCTCCGTAGCGCCCGAGATGGGAACCGAGTTCGAAGATGTCCCGGCCAAGCGTTGCGATCGGAATCAGGAGGCCGATTGCGAACCAGCCGGATCCCTGAATCCACGGTAGTTCGGGGCGTTGCCGCCGGAGGCCTGCGATCAACAGCGCGAGCCACGGCAGCGCGAACAGGGCCGAAATTTTAAGGAGGAAAGCGGCGCCGAAGAGTACACCTGCGCCCAGATACCAGAGTCGGCGGGTGCTCGGGATCGTGGAGCCCGTAGCTGCGGTGAGCAGGGCGGCGCACCCAGCGAGCGCGGCGGTGACCATCGGATCCTGCAAGGCAAGCCGCTCGTGGAACACCGCCAGTGGCAGCACTGCCCAGAGCCAGAGCCCGCCGAGCGCCGCCGTCCGGCCGGAGATCCGAAATAATGTCCACCCCAGCGCGGCCATCGTGGTGAGCCCGCAGGCCGCAGAAATCACGCGCGCCACCTCGAGGACATGATCTGGAAAGGCGCCGGCGGGAGCGAACGCGTAGACAAGCCAGGGCCGGCCCTGGGACAGCGGTTCGAAGGCGACGCGCACGCGCGCATCGAGCGCGGTCAGGATGTTCGCGCCTTCATCGACGAATGGCTCCGGGGTGCCGATCTCCCGCAGCCGCAGCCAGGCGGCCAGCAGCACCGGCAGCGCGGCCCAGGCGAGAAAGGGGAGGCGAGGGCCGCGAACGGCGCCCGAAGGCATCATGGCGCCAGTGAAGGGAGGAGGCCCTTCCGGCGGAAGTTAATTGTCCACGGCGCCCCGGGGGAATTAGGGGCTTCCGCCCGCCGCTCGCGCCTGTTCTACTCGCGACCCAATTGACCATGGCTGATTCTTTCCAGCTCGATTTGCCCCATCGTCCCCGCCGGCTCCGGCGCACGGCCAGTCGCCGCGCTTTGGTGGAGGAAACAATCCTGCGACCGGCGGATTTCATTGCCCCGCTCTTTGTCGTCGAGGGGCGCGCGGCGCCCGACCCGATCAAGTCGATGCCCGGCGTGTTCCGGCTCGGAATCCCGGACCTGGTGAAGGAGTGCAAGGCGCTCTACCGCCTCGGCGTGCCGGCGGTCGCGTTGTTTCCCAAGTTGGATCCGAAACTCAAGGACGAGGAGGGGACGCAGGCGCTCAACGAGGAGGCGCTGGTGTTGCGCGCGGTGCGGGCGGTGAAGAAGGCCGTGCCGGAGCTCACGGTCATCACTGACGTCGCCCTCGACCCCTATACGAGTCATGGGCACGACGGCGTCCTGACGCCGGCGGGTGACGATGTGGCGAACGATCGCACCGTGGGCATTCTCGCCCGGATGGCCATCCTGCAGGCGCGCGCCGGGGTCGATCTGGTCGCGCCCAGCGACATGATGGATGGCCGGGTCGGTGCGATTCGGCGGGCGCTCGATGCCGCGGGCCACACCGACACCGGGATCATGGCGTACTCGGCCAAGTTCAACTCCGCCTATTATGGGCCTTTTCGCGATGCGGTGGGCAGCGCGCAGGCGGCGGGCACACGCCTGCTCAGCAAGGCCACTTATCAACTCAATCCCGCCAATCGCCGCGAGGCGATCAGCGAGGCGCTGCTCGATGAGTCCGAGGGCGCGGATATTGTCATGGTGAAACCCGCAGGCCTCTACCTCGACATCATCCGTGACGTGCGTGAAGTGACGCGCAAGCCCGTCGCCGCCTATCAAATCTCCGGCGAGTATTCGCAGATCCACGCCGCCGCGCAGCTCGGATGGCTCGACCTCGCGCGCTGCCGGCACGAGTCATTGCTCGCGATCAAGCGGGCCGGGGCGGACATGATCCTCACGTATTTCGCGAAGGACATGGCCGCGGCGCTGAAGTAGGCGGGAGGCGGCGCCGGCCGGTGTGCTCGACGTGCGCCTTCGCGCGGAGCAGCGCGCGGGTGAGGACGAGGTGGCCGATGACCGTTCCGCTGACGCAAACGGACGCGGTGGAGGCCGGTTGAAAGGGCCCGGGGTGGGGTGAAAATTCTCTAAGGCCAGCGGCCGGCGCAGTGAAATAAAAATTCCTCCTCCGAAAGGCTGCTGCACCTCGGCCAACTTCATCGCGGCGCCACGCCTCGCCTCTGGCAGGCTAGCCTTAGAACGGCGAACGCGGAACCTGCAGCGAGTCACCCGGCATCAGCGGCGGATCCTGCGAGGGATTCGTCTGCGCAAGTTTCACGTCGATCGGGTAGGCGTTGTTCTCGCGGACGAGGTTCACCGCCGTCTCCCGGGCATAGAGACTGAATCCTCCCGCCGACTGAATCGCCTTGGCGACGGTCAGATCCGGACTCCAGATGATCCGACCCGGCCGCTGCACTTCGCCACCCACGTAGACATAGCGTTCGGTGACGGTGACGGACACATCGACCGTCGTGTAGATTTTCTTCGCGACGTACGTCTCACGAACGCGCTGCGAGAGTTCGGCCGTACTGGCGCCGGCAGCGGTGAGCGTGCCGATGAATGGAAGGCTGATCAGGCCCTGCTCGTCGATCTGGACCGGATTGACGCTGGGATCCGGAACACCCTGCAGCGCGATGGTGAGGCTGTCACCAGGGCGCAGTTGGGCTGTGCTCGCCGGCACCGGCACCCGGGGGTTGGCCGCATTCACGCCATCGGTGGCGCAACCTGCGCCCAGCATGGTACTCAGTGCGAGCAGGCATCCCAGAATCAACCGGCGAAAGAGTCCCATGTGATGTTTTCGTGGGTGAAACCCCTTGAAAAGGCAACGTTGGGGGTTTCCACGGTGCGGAAACCCAGGATTCAGACGAAGGCTATCTGCGAGTTTCTCCTCGGCGCATCGCGCTGACTAGGAATTTGGCGGAGGCGCCAGGCATCGCCAGCGAGAAAAGAGGTGAGAGTGGAGGAGCGTTCCCGCTCCACCGCGCCCCCAAATTCCTAGCTCTTACCCTTGGTCTTCTTCCGAGGCTTCTCCTCCCCGTCTTCATCCTCGTCCTCGTCTTCATCCTCGTCCTCCTCCTCCTCATCGTCGTCGCCGTCCTCCTCGTCGTCGTCCGTGGACGCTTTCTTCTTCTTCTTCTCGCCCTTGGCCACCTTGCCGTCCTCGGCACCGGGTTTGGCCTCTTCGTCCTCGTCCCACTTCAGCGACTCGTCGTTCTTGAGCTTTTCCTCTTCCGCCTCGTCGAGTTCGGGCAACTCGTCGTCGTCCTCGTCTTCGATTCCCTTGGCGGCGGTCTCCTCGTCGGCGTCATAACCGGCGGGCATATAGTCCAGGATGGCGGTCAGTTCCTCGAAGGTGTGGACGGCCTTCCCCTGGATGAAGCTGCTGTTCTGATCCTCGCGGATCTCATCCTCGACCTCGTCGACGGACAGCTTGGACTCGAACTTGAAGATGTCGTTGAGCATCTTCACCCGGCAGCGCGTGAGATGATCGAGCAGATCGGCGTAGGGCCCATTTTCCTCGTCGAGGATATCGGCCAGCACGAAGAGTTTCTCCTCTGAATCGAAGAGTGATTCCTTCATCCGCTTGACCCGTACTTTTCCTTCGCCGAGATCTTTGTCGATCCGGAAGGGGATGAACGCGGCTTCGAACACATCCTGATCGAAGCCGTAATCGCGGAGCGGGTCGACGAGCTCGATGAGGTGCGCGAGCTGGCGCGGATCGACGATGCTCAGGCCGTCGACGTCCCAACGGACTGGGTCGCTTGTTTCTGCGACCCACCAGTTATGATCGTCACCGAGTCTAACGACGCACCAATCGAGAGTAGTAATTGCCTTGGCCATGAAGTAGCGATGGATTTTTGGCGCAGCGTGCGAGCGCAAGTTGAAAAAACAAGCAGAAAAGGTGCGGTTGCCTCCGGACGTGCGGCGAATGATTTATCGAGGTCAAAATGCCCGCTACCGGCCCACGCAACGGCGCGGTCCTTGCCAAATTTCAAGGGGGATTTCACCGTGTCTCGCATGGGAAAATTTTTCGAGCGCCTCGTTCGTCCCGTCTTGTTCGGCCTGGAATCGGAGCGGGCTCATGAAGCCGGCGTCGACGCCATGGCCCTGCTGGGGGCACTCACTCCGTTGTGCCGGCTCCTCGAGCGTTGGAATCGGCTCGCGGGGGTGCGTCCGGTCCAAGTCTTCGGCCTGAAGTTTCCCAATGCCGTGGGCCTCGCCGCCGGTTTCGACAAGAACGCCCGCGCCTGGCCGGCGGCGGCGGCACTCGGCTTCGGTCACGTGGAAGTGGGGACCGTCACCGCGCGGGCGCAACCCGGCAATCCGCGGCCGCGGGTTTTTCGGTATCCGGATGAGGAAGCGGTGATCAATCGGATGGGCTTCAACAACGGTGGGGCCGACGCCGTCGCGGAGCGGCTGGCCGGCCAGCCCCCGCCGGGGCAGCGCCGCATCCCGCTGGGAATTAATCTGGGAAAGTCCAAGGTTGCGGAGATCGAGCAGGCGTCGGCGGACTATCTGGCGAGTTTCGCGCTTCTGGCGGACTTTGCGGACTATCTGGTGCTGAACGTCTCCAGCCCGAACACGCCGAACCTCCGACAACTGCAGGACGAGTCCCGACTGCGGGAACTCCTGGCGGCGATCACCGGGGCCAATCGCGATCGCGCGGCGACGGCGGGAAAGCGGCGCGTGCCGGTCCTGCTGAAGATCGCGCCGGATCTGACGTGGCCCCAGATCGACGCGGTGCTCGGCGTAATCGCGGAATACGGGCTCGATGGCATCATTGCCACGAACACGACCCTCGCCCGTCCCGGGACCTTTGCGCAGGTCAGCGAGGCGGGTGGCCTCAGTGGGGCGCCGTTGCGGCGGCGGGCGACGGAAATCATCCAATATATTTCCCGGACGACTCAGGGCCGGCTGCCAATCATTGGGGTGGGCGGGATCACGGAGGCCACCGCCGCCGCGGAGAAACTCGATGCCGGGGCCTCCCTGGTGCAGGTTTACACGGGGATGATTTATCGCGGCCCCTTCTTCGCCGCGGACATCGCCCGGGCGGTCGTGGACCGGCAGCGGACCTAGCCATTTCAGTGCTGGACAAGGTTCCGGGGATGTCTCTTAGTCCGCCTTCCTCTCTGGAAAATGCTCAGGTGGTGGAATTGGTAGACACACACGTTTGAGGGGCGTGTGCCGTAAGGCGTAAGGGTTCGAGTCCCTTCCTGAGCACCAATTTTCACAGAGATTCAGGCCGACCGAGGCTGAAATTTGAATGCGCGTTTCGACCCCCGACGAGTGCCTTTCGAAGCGACGGGTCCACACGCAAGACGGCTGGAATTTGGATTCCTTTCCGGATAGCGTGCGCATCTCCCCATGAACTGTCTGCGCGCCGCCTGCTGGTTTTTTCCTCTCGCCCTCCTCGGTCTCGCACCGCTCCGGGCCGATCGAATCGTGCTCGTCGCCGGCGGCACCGAGGATCGGCCGGACCTTCCGGCGGTCCAGGCCGCGCTGAAGGAGCCGTTCGGCGTCGATTTCGATGCCGCCGGCCGGCTCTTCCTCATCGAGATGATCTCGGGCAACCGGCTGCTGCAGATCGACGGCGCCGGACGGCTGCAGCACCTCGCCGGCCAGCTCACGCCGGGCGACACCGGCGACGGTGGCCCGGCCCGGGAGGCGCAGTTCAACGGGCCGCATAACCTCGCCGTCCTTTCCAACGGCGATATCCTGATCGCCGATACGTGGAATGGACGAATCCGGCGTTACGAGGCCGCCACCCGGACCGTGACTTCGGTCCCGGGTTTCGCGGTGCCGAAGGATCGCGTGCGTTCCGCCGGGCCCTTCTGCATCGCCCTGGCTCCGTCAGGCGATCAGCTCTACATCGCCGACCTCAACCGCGTTCACGTGCTCGACCTCAAGACCGGCGTCACCCGGGTGGTCGCCGGCAACGGCACGAAGGGCGTGCCGGTCGACGGCGCGATCGCGGTCGAGGCCCCGCTCGTCGACCCCCGTGCGGTCGCGGCGGATCGTCAGGGCAACGTCTACATCCTCGAGCGCAACGGCCACGCGCTGCGGGTCGTGGATCCCCAGGGACGGATCCGGACCGTGGTGAACGCGAGCGGCCGCAAGGGCGGGGACGGTGACGGCGGCGACGCCCGGGCCGCCACGATGAGCGGTCCCAAGCACCTGTGCGTCGACCGCGACGACACCGTGATTATCGCAGACGCGGAGAATCATCTCATTCGCCGGTACGTCCCCGCGACCGGAAAGATCGAGCGGGTGGCCGGCACAGGCTTGGCCGGACGCGCGGGCCTCGACGGGCCGCCGGAGCAGTGCCAGTTGAACCGGCCGCACGGGGTCACGGTGCACCGCGACGGCACGCTCTTTATCACCGACAGCTATAACAATCGGATCCTGAAGATCGTCCGCTGAACGTCGGGAAAGTTTCCGCGCCAACGCGTGACGAGGGCGCCTCGTCAGGACCGGATTGGGATGGAGCCTGAAGCCAGGAAGCCAGGAACAAGGCTCGGCCTCCCGGCTTCAGGTTCCATCACTCCTTGCTTCGGTCGATCTCGACCGACGGATCACCTCTCGTCAGGGCTGACCTTCACCATTGCCTGGAACAGGCCGTCGGCGATGTCGGTGCTTTGCCGGGGCAGGATGACGAGCTGGCCGTGGGGTTCCCAGCCCTGGCGAATGAGTTCGTTGATCGTTTTTTCGAAACGCTCGACGGTGATTTCCTCGACGACTTTGTATTCGAGATATTTCATGACAAGCGGAGTGGCTCAGAGGGGCGGGCAGCGATGAGACTCAGGCGGCGAGCGGCAGCGGCGGGCGATGACGGCCTGGTAGCGTGGAGTGGAGATGCTCGCGGTAGAGGGAAGGGGCTTCCCCGGCGACGCGGCGAAAGACCCGGTTGAACTGCGACAGCGATTGGAAGCCGGCCTCGTAGGCGGCTTCGCTCACGCGCTTGTGTGGGTTGAGGAGCAGTTGCTTCACCAGCTCAATCCGCCTGCGGGCGACATAGTCGGTGAAGTTGATGCCGAGCACGCTCTTGAAGAGCTTGCAGAAGTAAGTGGTGCTGACGTGCACGACACCGGCGACCCGGCCCAGAGTGAGCTCTTCGTCGAGGTGCTCCGAAATGTAGTTGCGGGCGCGGGCGATCATCGGCGGTTCGGCGGCGGCCTCGGCGATCATCAATTCGTTGCTGAGTAGCGAGAGATGCTGGGCGAAGCTGGCCAGCAACTGCAGGTGGGCCGCGTAGTGGGCGCGGGTCATCACCCGCGTGGCGAAATAGGCCGCCCGCAGTGCGGTGTCGTCGAGTGCCGGATTCAGGGTGGCGAGCAACCGGGCGGTGCGGCGGAAGCCGGCCTCGGTCGGCGGGTGCAACAACACCTGGCCGGTCTGCAGATAGGCGACTACCTGATCGCCGATCCGGATGGGCACGACCGACTCGCTTAGCCCCGCGAAGCATTCGCGGGTGACCGCCGCCGTGCCGTGCCGACCGTCTGTCTCCATCTGCTCCTGCAGCTGCAGGCAGGCGGCACAACTGCGATTATGGGCGGCCAGCAGGGCACACAGGGGGTTGATGGCCTTTGATCCCTGGAGGGGCGTCTGGTACGAACCGATGGTGCGCAAGACCAGCGGCAGGCCCGTGGCCGTTTGGAAGGCCTGTTGATACTGGCGGAAGAGGTCCGAATCACGGAGACGGTTGACCACGTCGCGGGTGGGCAACGCACGAGCGGGGTGGACGGCAGGTGCGGCAGGCGAGGGGTTCATAGCGTCACGATAGTCTTTTCGCCGGGGCCCGGTAATTGGAGGCGGGACTGCATCTCAGTAGGTGAATCGCTTAGGGTGTACGTCTTGCCCTCGCTCGCGGCCGAGGCCGGCCCTGCCTCCTCTCTTTTTTGGGGTCGCCCGCCGTCCAATCCATGCGCATTATTTTCCACAAGATGCGGAGCGCGGCGCAACCGCCGCCGGCATACTCACTGCCTCGGCGAACGCCTCTGTTTGCCGTCAATCTCAACGTCAACCTGGAGCCACCATGAAAAGTGATCATCAATCCCCGGACCAGACCCCGGAAGAGGTGCTGAATGAGCTGCGCGTCCTCTTGAGCGAGGCGGAGAAGATCTTCAGTCAGGCCACGACCGATGACAGCGGCGAGGTGGCCGCGGAGTTGCGTCGTCGCTTCGAGGCCGCCCAGGAACGGCTGGCTTCGCTCTACAAGGAGGCTCGGGCGAAGGTCGCCGGTGGCGTGAAGTCGGCCGACGAGGCCATTCGCGGGAATCCGTACCAATCCCTCGCCATTGCCCTGGGCATTGGCCTCCTCCTCGGCGTGCTCCTCGGCCGCCGCTCGAAGTAACCGCCATGAACGAGACCGATTCCGATTCGCCGGGCCTCCTTGATTCACTGCGCATGCTGGGAGACAGCCTGCTGGCCACCGTCCATGATCGCATCGAGCTGTTCTCGCTGGAAATCGAGGAGGAGCGGTCGCGCCTCATCCTCACCATCATCTGGATCAGCCTCGCCCTGTTTGCCGGCGTGATGACGGCCCTGCTGGCGAGCATCACCCTCGTGTTCCTCTTCTGGGAGACGGCCCGGCTCGCCGTGTTGCTGACGCTGACGGTCGTGTATGGATCCGCTCTGGCTTATACGATCGTCACCGTCCGCCGCCACTTGGCGCGTCAACCCCGGCCCTTTGCCGCGAGCCTCGCGGAACTGGAGGAGGATCAGGCATGCATCCGCGGGAAGAAGTAACGGCCCTGACCTGGCGGAAGGCGGCGTTGCGCGCCCGCATCGCCGATCGCCGGGCAGTTTCCGCGGTCGCGGCGCAGCGTGTGCTCCAGCCGGTGCAGCGAATCGATCAGGGTTACCGGCTGTGGCTGAAGCTGCCCGCGGTGGCCCGGGCCGCGGCGGTTCCCATGGTGCTGGGCGTGGCGCAGGCCGTCCTGCCCCGGCTGCGCACGATTACCCGGCTCCTGCGCTGGGTGCCACTGGCGACGACGGCCTGGCGAGCACTGCGGTCGCGCGCTGGCACTTCGACTTCGTTCACGACATCCTAAACCGGAACCAGGCAGCCAGGTCCGGCAGCGAAGAGCGGGTCGATTGGCGGAGTCACGGTCTTTCGCTGGCTGCGAGCGTGAGCGAGTGGCACGGGCCTCCCGGCCCGTGGAACGCATTCGGATCCCGGTTCACGGGTCGGGAGACCCGTGCCACCCAGAAGCGAAACAACTTGAGAAGGTCGCGCCACCCCTCGCTCACGCCCGCGGCCACGGACGGGGGACTCCCGTTGTGGGATCAGTCCTTCTTGGCCGCCGGACGGGAGTGTGTCTTCACTGCGCCACGCCGGCGGCGGGCATAGTCCTCGAGCCGGCGGCGCAGGGCGTCGAAGGCGTCGTGAATCGCGACATACATGTCCTTGTGGCGGGAGTTGGATTCCAGCTGCTTGGTGGTCTTTGCCGCCTGCCCGCCGGCGAGGACACGCCGGCCGCCGGGAGTGCGCTGCACGACAATGGTCGCGCCGGGCACCCGCACGTGAATGCGAAGCTGGAAGGGTTCACCGTGACGGAGATGGCGGTGCTCGGCGCCTGCGACCACGCGGCAACTGATGATGTTGTCACAGTAGCGGTCCAGTTTGTCCGCGGCCTCCCGGATCCGCGCCGTGACGGCGGGCGAAGGCTGGACATTGTGAAACGTGATTTGCACGGGTTGGTTCCTGGGAAGGAAAACAGGGAGGGGGATTTGATCACGTCCGGCGCGCCTTCTGGGACGGCGCGACCAGCATCACGGGGCACCTGGCTTTTTTCAGGACGCCCGTGGCGGTGCTGCCGACCAGAAGGTCATAGAGTGCGCCGTGGCCGTGCGATCCGAGAACGATATAGTCGGCAGACTCGTCGTTGGCGGCCTGGGCAATCTGGGCGACCGGCGCGCCGACGCGGTGCAGAGTTTCGACCGTCAGACCGTTCTCCTGCAGCTTCTTCTTCCACCGGGCGAGGTCGCGGGTGGCCGATTTTTTAGCGACCTCGGTGAGATCGACGATGAGTTCGGCGGCACCGATGTCTTCGGCTGCGATGTACGGTGGCGGGGTGATGTGGAGCAGGATCAGCCGGGCCTGCAGGGCGCGGGCGAGTTCCGTGGCCTCGGCGACAACCTGGGCCGTGGCGGAGGAGAAATCGAGTGGGGCGAGGATGGTGGGCATGGCTTCCAAGGGTTGGGGTGACGGCCCACCTTACCGCCGCCGGAGTATTTCCGCTCCGCACGAATTGTCTTTTCGAACGCCTCGTTTGTCGGGCGTCGGGCGTGGGTCGGGTCGCCCGACCCGTGTCGGTCGCAGGGGACGTTCACGGGTCGGGAGACCTGTGCCACTGAAAGGGGCCGGAAGCAGCCCACAAAATAGGCGGAGAATTTGGCCCGAAGTGCGGAGAGGATCCGACACGCTTGCGGCACACTGTGACACCGCCAACGCGGACCCTATGAACCAATATATCAAATGGTTTTCCGAGATCGGCATCGGTGATGTGCCGCTGGTGGGCGGCAAGAACGCCTCGCTCGGCGAGTTGTTTCGCGAGCTCACACCCGAAGGGATTCTGGTCCCGGACGGGTTCGCCGTCACCGCTGAGGGTTACCGGTACTTCCTGAAGGCGGCGGGGCTCGAGTCGAAGATTGCCGCCGGACTGGCCGGCATCGATACCGGCAATATCGACGATCTGCGGCGGCGGGGAGAGGAGATCCGTCACGCCATCCTGGCCGCGGACCTGCCGCCGGTGCTCGCGGCCGAAATCACCCAGGCCTACCACGAGCTCGGAGGGAGCGGCCGGCCCGCCGCCGTCGCCGTCCGTAGCAGCGCCACCGCCGAGGATCTTCCGGACGCGAGCTTCGCGGGCCAGCAGGAAACCTATCTTAACGTGCAGGGGCCTTACGCGCTGCTCGACGCCTGCAAGCGCTGCTTCGCGTCGTTGTTCAAGGACCGGGCGATCTCCTACCGCGTGGACAAGGGCTTCGACCACTTCAAGGTCGCGCTCTCGATCGGCGTGCAGCACATGGTGCGTTCGGACCTGGCCTCGGCCGGCGTTATTTTCACGATCGACACCGAGACGGGCTTCCGCGACGCGGTCCTGATCAATGCCGCCTACGGGCTGGGCGAGAACGTCGTGCAGGGCACCGTGACCCCCGACGAGTATTGTGTCTTCAAGCCCACGCTCCAGGCCGGGTTCAAGCCGATCCTCCAAAAGATCGTCGGGACGAAGGAATACAAACTCATCTACGATCTCGGTGGGGGAAAAATGGTGAAGAACGTGCCCGTGCCCCCCGGCGAGCGGGCGAAATTCGTGCTCACCGAGGAGGAGATTCTCCAACTCGCGCGCTGGGCGTGCCGGATTGAGG
>CAINHV010000166.1 GCA_903848965.1 uncultured Opitutia bacterium
GCTCGTGACCGAGAATCGCACGAAGGTCGACGCCACCCTCTCGAACATCCAGTCGATCACTGACAAGGTGAATAAGGGCGAGGGCACCCTCGGCCGTCTGATCAGCGACCCGGCGATGCATGACGAACTGCTCGCCACGATCGAGGAGATCAAGAAGAGCGCGGCCGAGGCCAAGACCTTCATCGCGAACGCGCAGGCGATCGTCGATCAGGTCAAGACCGGCCAGGGCCCGATCGGCACGCTCGTTTACGACCAGACCGCGGCCAGCGATCTGAAGACCTCGATCGCGAATCTGCGCAGCGTGACCGACAAGATCGCCCGCGGCGAAGGTACGCTCGGGAAGCTGCTCAACGACGACAGCATGCTCCGCGATGCGCAGGCGATCATGAAGAAGGCCGATCGTGCGCTGGACGGACTCGACGACACCGGCCCCATCAGCGCCGTCGGCGCCGTGGCCAACGGGCTGTTCTAGGTTTCCGCGTTGCGGAAACCTTGGTTTGGTTTTTCCCGGAGCCCTGCCCGTGAGGGCAGGGACTCGGTCAAGAGAGCGTGGCTCCCAGCGTCAGGAAGCTGGATCCAATGTCCCCCGCTAAGGTTTCCGCGCCGCGGAAACCTAGGTGCGCGGGCCGCCCTGCGCGATGTGGCGCGCACGGAGCCGGAGGCCGTTAAGGCGGATGAAGCCCGTGGCGTCGCTCTGGTTGTACCAGCTCTTCACGCCTTCCATCGACGCGATGCCCGGGTCGTAGAGGGAGTACTTCGATTTGCGGCCACAGGTGATGATGTTGCCCTTGTAGAGCTTCAGCCGGACGGTGCCCGTGACGTAGCGCTGGCTCTCGTCCACGAGCGCCTGCAATGCCTCGCGTTCCGGGGCGAACCAGAATCCGTAGTAGACAAGTTCGCCGTATTTCGGGATCAGCGAGTCGCGCAGGTGCATCACCTCGCGATCCATCGTGAGCGACTCCACCTGGCGGTGAGCCTGCATCAGGATGGTGCCGCCGGGGGTCTCATAGACGCCGCGCGACTTCATGCCGACAAAGCGATTCTCGACCAGATCGACGCGTCCGATGCCATGCTTGCCGCCGAGCTTGTTCAGGATCCGTAGCACGCCGGCAGGCGAGAGCTTCTGGCCGTTGACGGCGACGCAATTGCCGCGCTCGAAATCGAGTTCCACATACTCCGGCTTGTTCGGTGCTTCCTCGGGCGAGACGGAGAGCTTGAACATGCCCTTGTTCGCCTTGGTCGTCGGATCGAACCACGGATCCTCGAGGATGCCGGCCTCGTAGGAGATGTGCAGGAGGTTTCGATCCATCGAATACGGCTTTTTCAGGGAGGCCTCGACCGGAATCTTATGCTTCGCGCAATACGCGATCATCTCCGCGCGGCCCGGAAATTGATCCCGGAAGGTGTCGATCTTCCACGGCGCGAGAATCGTCAGCTTCGGGTTCAGCGCCATGTAGGTCAGCTCGAAGCGGCACTGGTCGTTGCCCTTACCGGTGGCGCCGTGCGAGACGGTGTCGGCCTTTTCCTTCTTCGCGATTTCGACCTGTGCCTTGGCGATCAGCGGCCGGGCAATCGACGTGCCCAGATAGTACTGCCCCTCGTAAATCGCATTCGCGCGGACCATCGGGAAGATGAAGTCGCGGGCAAACTCCTCGACCAGGTCGAGCGTGTAGTGCTTCGAGGCGCCGGTCGCGCGGGCCTTCTCCGGCAGGCCGTCGAGTTCCTCCTCCTGGCCGATGTCCGCGGCGAAGGTGATAATCTCCGCCTCAAACGTTTCGCGGAGCCACTTGACGATGACGGACGTGTCGAGGCCGCCGGAGTAAGCGAGGACGATTTTCATGAGGAACCGCGAGTGTGGGGAGAACGCGCGCCCAGCCGCAAAAGAAAAACGAACCTGAACCGGCACAACTGGTGCCTTGCGCCGCGGCCGACCGTCATCGCCGCCCCGGCCACCGCCTGCCCCGACGCCAGTCGTAGTGTCGCGTAAAGGGGTCGCGGAGATTACACATCCCGGTTCACAAGCGCTTTACCGCTGCCCAATTGTCTCACGGGAATCGCCGCATGATACTCGGGCGGTCGGCACTTGTAGCGTTCCCATCATTGGTTCGTCCGTCCCATGAAATTCCCCGCCTCCCGCCACCGTCCGCGCCGCCACGCGGCGTTCACCCTGGTGGAGATCATGATCGTCGTGGTCATCATCGGCCTGCTGGCCGCCATGGCCATCCCGGCGCTGAAACGCGTGCAGCAGGCCGCCCGAAACAACCGGTTCATTAACGACCTTCGGGTCTTCACCCAATCCTTCGAGCAGTACGCGCTGGAGAACGGAGGCTGGCCGCCGAACGTCGGCAACAGCGTCGTGCCGGCCAACATGACGACCGCTCTGCAAATTTCCGTCTGGACCACCACCAACTCCGTGGGTGGACGCTGGAACTGGGACCGCGGCCTCAACGGCTTCACCGCGGCCGTTTCCACGACGAACGTGACTGCCCACGACGAACAAATGACCGACATCGATCGGAAGATCGACGACGGCAATCTCGAGACCGGCCTGTTCCAGAAGACGAACGGCCGTTTCTCCTGGATCCTGGAAGACTAGTCAGCGTCGAGCCTGGGCGAGGGCCGCGAGGATCGCCTTCTGCATGTGCAACCGGTTCTCCGCCTGATCGAAAATCACCGCGCGCGGATTATCGAGCACCTCGGGCATGACTTCCTCGCCCGCGTGGGCCGGCAGGCAGTGCATGAACAGGGCATCCGGCTTGGCCGCGGCAAAGATCTCGCCGGTGACGGCAAAGGGCTGCAGGACCCGCCGGCGCTCCCGGCTTTCCTCCTCCTTGCCCATGCTCACCCAGACATCGGTGTAAACCACGTCAGCGCCCCGCACCGCCTCGCGGGGATCCGTCGTGAATTCATAGCGCCCCGCAAAACCCTCGCGCTCCAGCAGCGCCTTGAGCTCCGGACCCGGCGCAAAATCTGCCGGTCCCGCCAAGGCGATCGTCATCCCGAAGTGATTCGCGCCGAGGATCCACGAATTGGCCATGTTGCAGGCCGTGTCGCCGAGAAACGCGATCTTGCGGCCCTTCAGCCCCGCCAGGAAGTCGCCCCCCGGAGCCCACCGCTCGGCCATGGTGAAGGCGTCGGCGTAGATTTGGCAGGGGTGCAGGAAATCCGTCAGCCCGTTGATCACCGGCACGGTGCCGGCCGTCGCCAGACGCTCGACATCGCTGTGCCGGAAGGTCCGGACCACCAGGCCATGGACGAAACGCGACAAGACCCGGGCCGTGTCCTCGACCGTCTCACCGCGACCAAGCTGGATGTCGCCGGCATTGAGGAACAGCGGATTGCCCCCGAGTTCATGAATCCCGACCTCGAAGGAGACCCGGGTGCGGGTCGATGACTTCGCGAAAATCAGCGCCCACGTCTGCCCCGCCAGCGGCTGCGCATGCCGACCACGCTGGGCCTTGAACTCCCGGGCCTGCACAAACAACCCCTGCAATTCGGAAGCCCTGAAGTCGGTTTCCTTGAGAAGATGTCTCATGAAAAAGAAAATCCTTAGCTGCCTGGCCCGCCTCCCACGAGTGAAAAATGACCGGATGACAGCACAGTTGGCCTGCGGCAATTGACTGGGATTGCCCTTGGACCGGCCTGCTGTGCCAAGGCTCGAATCTATTGTCTCGGATTCGCCCAATCCGTTTCACAGAAGAACAATCCAAGGACGCGCCAAGGATTCGGACCGCCAGCGAGTCCCGTGACTACCTCTTCGCTTCGAGCACCGACCGAAAAATCTCCACCGACTTGACGAGGTCCGCGGGTGTGACATTCAACGGCGGCAGGAACCGGACGACGTTGCCGCCCGCGCTCGGGGCGAGGAGGCCGCGCTCCCGCAGGGCCGCGAGATAGGGCGCCGGATCCGACGCCATCTGCACGCCGACGAGATATCCGAGGCCGCGCACGCCCAGCACCTGTTGAGGGAACTCGACGGCCAGTTGTTGCAGCGCCGCCAGCCAGGGCCCGCTCTGCAGGCGCACCTTGGCGAGCAACCCGTCGCGGTCGATCACATCGAGGACGGCGAGCGCCGCCGCGCAGGCCAGCGGCGTGCCGCCGAAGGTCGTGCCGTGATTGCCCGGATGGAACAGCTCCGCGAAACGATCGCTCACCCACATCGATCCGATCGGAAACCCGCCGCCCAAACCCTTCGCCATGCCGATCGCATCCGGCCACACATCTGCATGTTCGAAGGCGTAAAACTTTCCGGTCCGCCCAATCCCGCACTGTACCTCGTCGAGGAGCAGCAGGATTTTTCGCTCGTCACAGAGCCGCCGCAGCCCGCGCAGGAACTCCGGCGTGCAGGGATTGATGCCGCTCTCGCCCTGAATGGTCTCGATGAAAATCGCGGCGGTCGCGTCGTCCACCAGGTCCACGAAGCTCTGGAGGTTGTTAATCTCGCCGAAGGCGAAGCCGGGCACCAGGGGCCGGAAGCCGTGCTGGATTTTATCCTGCGGCGTCGCACTCATTCCGCCGTAGGTGCGACCATGGAAGGCGTGTTTCGCGCAGATGATCTTGTAGCACTTCTCCTCCGCGCCGGACTTTTGCACCCCGTGCAGTCGCGCGAGCTTGATCAGGGCCTCGTTCGCCTCGGCGCCGCTGTTGCAAAAGAAGACCCGGCCCGGGCCGGCGTGCTGCACGATCCGCCGCGCGAGTTCTCCCTGCAGCGGATTGCGAAAGAGGTTGCTGACGTGAATCAGCTCGGCGGCTTGCCGCTGCACGGATGCCACCCAATGCGGATGACAGTGACCGAGCGCGCTGACCGCGATGCCCGAGGTGAAGTCGAGATAGGCATTGCCGGCGTCATCCCACACCTGCGTCCCCTGCCCGCGGACCAGCGTCAGCGCGGGGCGGGCATAGTTCTTCAACACATGCGCGTCGTAGAGCTCGGCGGTGCTGGTGCGGACGATCGTGGGCGAGGACATTTTGGATTTTCGATTCTCAATTTTCGATTTCGAACGGAAGCCGGCGAAACTCGAGTCTCGGGATTCGAGGTTCAGGGCTGGTGAATCCAAAATCGAGAATCGAAAATCCCAAATCCACTCAGCAAAGCACTATTCCGCCGGCTCCACTGTGCTTCCCTAGCCCTGCACGATCTCCGTGCCGAACCCGCTGTCGGTAAAAATCTCAAGGAGAAGCGAATGCGGGAGCCGGCCATCGATAAAATGGACCCGCTGCACGCCTTCCTGCAGCGCGCGGATCGCGCTCTGCACCTTGGGCCGCATGCCCTTGTCGATCACGCCCTTTTTCTTGAGGTCGTCGACCTGGCTGATCTTTAGCGTGGCGATCAGGGTCTCTGGATTCTTGGGATCGGAGAGCAGGCCGGGCACGTCGCTCATGTACACCAGTCGCCGCGCCCGCAGCGCGCTGGCTACGCGGCCGGCGGCGAGGTCGGCATTGATGTTGTAGGGCTTGCCGTCGTGGCCCTCGGCCACCGGTGAAATCACCGGCACAAAACCGTCCGCGATCTCCTTTTTGATCAGCTTCACCTTCACCTCGGTGACATCGCCCACGTAGCCGAGCTCGATCGGGTTGCCGTCGTCGTCGGCGATCAGTTTCTCGCACACGAGGACGCTGTCCCCCGGCAATCCCTTGGGCCGGCCCTGGGCGGAGGCGATGGCCGCGCAGACGTCTCGGTTCACAACTTCGTCCAGGGTCTTCTTCACGACGGCGATCGTCGCCTCGTCGGTCACGCGGAGCCCGTTGATGAACTTCGCCTTCAGGCCCGAAGACTCCATGGCCTTCGTGATCGCCTTCCCGCCACCATGGACGACGACAACGTTGATCCCGCAGGCGGCGAGGAACGCGATGTCGCAGGCGACCCGCGTGCGACCGGCCGGATCGGGATCATCCATGAAACTGCCACCGTACTTGACGACGAAGGTCGAGCCCCGGAAATTCTGGATGTAAGGCAGCGCCTCGAGCAGCACCTTGGCCTTCGCCGTGATTTCAGCGACGTTCATCGGCGAGCACGGCTCGACCGGCGATCGCATCGTGGGAAAGGCAGCAATGAGGAGAGCACAGGTGGGAGGAAGGGAATCACCGAATAAGCCACAGCCTGCCCGCATATCCACAAAAATTTTCGTAACGCACCACCGACAGTGCGGAACTTGCACAGGAAGATCGGGGAGGCCGGTGAGGTTCCTCGTTTCCTGATTTCAGGCTCAGACACGATTGCCCGGAGGTAACCACCGAGGCCCCGGGGAAACGGTGTGTCCCCCTGTCTTGATGGCTAAATTCGGGTCGGACGCATTCCGGTTCGGCGTGAAATGATAAACCCCGAATCACCCGCGAAGGCGCACCGAGACACGATGAGTCGGAATTTCTGTTTCCGTCCTTCCTGTTCAAATCCGACCGCGTGCCCTCCCCATCGCCAGTCCACGACGGGAACAGGAAGGCCGGGGAGATCGGGAAGGTCCGGATTGACTGACTCTCATTTGCTCGAGCCTCGACAGTGAAAAAGCGCGCCAGCCATCGCTCCCCTATTCCCCTGCAGGGGTTTCCTCCCCGCCCTCCCCGCTCTTCCTGTTCAAAATCCGGAATCTGCAGCCACGGAAAATCTTCTTCACTCCACGCCACCGCGGGCCCACTTCTGTCGCGTGCCCAGCACCCACCTGACTTTTGCGAATCGTGACGCGCATCGCGCCTGGCTCGCGTCCCTCGCGCAGCTCCCGGCCGGCTTCCGGGTCGGCCACACGCGCTTCGACTTCGTGCCGCGCGAGGCGCCGAAGCCGGCGAAGATGACGCTCACGTTGATCGCGCTCGATCGACCGACGCCCGATTTCGCCGCCGTCTTCACCCGCAACGCTTTTCCCGGGGCGCCGATCATCGTCGGTCGGCAGCGGCTCGACGCGCCCTCGCTCGGCGCGATCCTGATCAATAACAAGATTTCCAACGTCTGCGCTCCCGGTGGTGTCGAGA
>CAINHV010000167.1 GCA_903848965.1 uncultured Opitutia bacterium
GCGAACTGCTCGACGCCGGTGCCGCGCTCGGAGCGCGGCCGCTGCGGGTGTTTTTGAAACTGCATGCGCCGCTCGCCTGGCGGGGCATCGCGGCCGGGCTGACCCTGGCCTTTGCCCACACGCTCGGCGAGTTCGGGGTCGTCCTGATGATCGGCGGCTCGATTCCGGGCGTGACCAAGGTCGCGAGCATCGCGCTCTACGACGAAGTCCAGGCGCTGGCCTACCCGCAGGCCCACGCGTTCGCGGCGGTGTTACTGGTGGTCTCCTTCGTCCTCCTGCTCACGGTCACACTGTTGCAGCGCCGCCGCGTTTGAGGTAGGCTGACTGGCCATGAGATTTCTCGCCTGTTGCCTGGCTTTGTGGCTCGTGCCGTTAGGGAGTGCGGCGCCGGCCAAGCCGCGGCCGGAGATCACCAGCACCGAACTCTCGTCACCGGCTTCGCCACGTTCGCTTGGGGCCTCGCTCATGACCGCCCCGGACGGCACTCTCTGGCTGTCGTGGGTCGAGCCCGGCCGGAATGGCCTCAACACGCTGCGCTACTCGACGCTCGATCTTGCGGCGCGCAAATGGCGTACGGCTCGTACCATCGCCGCCGGCACCGACATCGCGGCGAACACGATGGACTTCCCCCAGCTCGTCGCCGATGCGCATGGCGGCATCACCGCGCTGTGGACCGATGGCCGCGGCGGGGCGGTTTACTGCGAATCGCCGGATGGCCTCGACTGGAACCAGCGCCAGCCCTGGACCGGCGAGAGCACCGCGGTGGAGATGTTCTCACTCGCTGCGCTGGCCGACGGTCGCGTGCTCGCCGTCTGGCTCGACGGTCGCGGATTGAAGACCGGCGGCACCACCACGCGGCTCTACGCCCGGATCGTGGGCGCCTCCGGGCCGGACATTCTCGTCGACGAGGCCGTCTGCGATTGCTGTCCCCCGTCCCTCACCGCGTTTCCCGACGGCTCCGCGCTGGTCGCCTATCGCGGACGAACCGCCCAGGAAGTACGCGACATCCGGGTCGCCCGCTTTCGGGGCCGCACGTGGGACGAGCCGCAGCCGCTGGGGGCGGATAACTGGCGAATCGACGGCTGCCCGGTCAACGGCCCGCGGCTGACCAGCGATGGTGGTCGCGTAGCCGCCATGTGGTTCACCGGCGCCGACCAAGATTCTCGCGTGCTCGCGACCTTTTCCCCTGATGCCGGCGGGCGATTTCTGATGCCCATGCGTCTGGAACAAGGCAAACCCGCCGGCCAGCCCGACCTGCGACTCCTCCGCGACGGCGCGATCGTGACGACCTGGCTCGCCCAAGATGGCGGCTTCTGGCTGCGCCGAATCAACCCCGAATTTTCGGCCAACGAGGCGATGTTGCTCAGCACTGGGTCCGCCCGGGTGAAGGGCAGCCCGAGGCTGGCCGTGGCGCGCGACTACGCCGGCGGCGTCACCACCGCCCAGTTGGTGGCGGCCTTCGCGACCGATGAGGCCAACGGCGGCGTTCGGACCCTGCTGGTCACGGTGCCCGAAGGGGAACTGCTCGTGGCCGAGAACGACTGCGGTTGTGCGCCGACCCCGGAGCAACTCGAAGGCTTCCCCATCCGCGGCACCATCGCTGACTCGTTGCCCAGCCCCGGCAGTCTGCGTGTGAAGCACGATGAATTGCCCGGACTTCTCTCAGCCAGCACGCGCGAGTTCAAGGTGACACCCGAAGTGCTCGCCGCGGCCCAGCCGGGACGCTCTTTCCTCGGTCGCATCGTCCGTCGCGACGGCGACTGGTGGCTTTTCGATCTGCGCTTGCTGGCCAACGCCGCCCGGTAGCCGGGCATCGGCGTCCGCCAGCGGATTAATAAATCCCTCCGTTATTCGGGTGTGGACGAGCCCCGCCCCCGCCAAACATTTCGTGGCTGCGTGGCCCTCGGGCGTAACTGGAAAGGTCACTTGACGAAGCGAACTCCGCTGGCACGCTGCGCGCCGTGACGTCGGCCCGCCTGCTCATGCTTGCCGCCCTCCTTCGGCGATTTCTCGCCGCGGGCAGTGCCCTGCTGGTACTGGGCCTGACGATCGCCGCGGTCAGCCCGGAGCTGCATCACGGGCTTCATACGGACGACGGCTCGACCAGCAACGAGGGCTGCGCGGTCGATCTGTTCGCCAACGGCGTGTCGTTGCCGCTGGGCGCGGTTGCCGCCCTGCC
>CAINHV010000168.1 GCA_903848965.1 uncultured Opitutia bacterium
CCATCAACACCCTGACCATGTTGGCGCTGGTGCTGGCCGTGGGCTTGGTGGTGGACGACGCGATCGTCATGCTGGAAAACATTTACCGGCGAATCGAAGCCGGTGAGAGCCCGATTCACGCCTCGATCTTCGGTGCCCGGCAGGTGGCGTTCGCCATCATCGCGTCGACGCTGACTCTCATCGCGGTGTTTTTCCCCGTGGCGTTCCAGTCTGGCGCCACTGGCCGGTTGTTTTACGAATTCGGCCTGACGCTCGCCATCGCGGTGTCCGTTTCACTCTTTGTCGCACTGACCCTCTCGCCGATGCTCTGCTCGCGGATCCTGCGCACCAAGATGGTGAACGGCCACGTGCAGCACGGCTGGTTGTACGAAAAGACCGAGCCGTTCTTCGTGGGGTTGAACCGCGCCTTCGAGTATCTTCTGCGGGGCGCGATGAAATGGCGGCTGCTCGTGCTCCTGTTCGCCGTCGTCTTCGCCGTCACGGGGCCATACCTGTACACCAAGATGCAGCGCGAACTCACCCCGATGGAGGATCGTGGCATCTTCAGCGCGAACTTCAATGCGCCGACGGGTTCGACCCCGGAGTACAACAAGGTCTACACCCGGCAGATTGAGGACATCCTGCTGGCCATGCCGGAAGTCGAACGAACCTTCACCAACACGGGTGACGGTCGTGGATATGTCAGTGCGCAGCTCAAGCCGTGGGAGGAGCGGACCCGCAAGACTCAGGACATCGTGGTGGAATTGCGCGCCAAGCTGCAGAATGAGATCACCGGCGGCGTCGCCTCGGCCAATCCAGTTCGGCCCATGGGCGGTGGCAGCAGTGGTCGTGGCAGCGGCGGTGGTGGTTTTGGCCTGCAAATGGTCCTTCAGGGGAGTGATTTCGACCGGCTGCAGGAACTCGGGAATCAGATGCTGGGGGTGATTCGCGGCTCGGAAGTATTCCGCACGGCACGGGTCTTCCCTTCGCCGACGAAACCCCAGCTCGACGTGATCATCGATCGCAACAAGGCCGCCGATTTGGGCGTGTCCGTTTCCGATGTGGCCGGCACGCTGGAGTCCCTGCTTGGCGGCCGCCGCGTGACGCAGTTCCAGCGCGGCAGCGAGCAGTACGACGTGCTGGTGCAGGTGGAAGACGCGAGCCGCACGAGCCCGTCCGACCTTGCCCGGCTTTATGTGCGCTCGAGCAGTGGCAACATGATCCAGCTCAGTAATGTCGTCGACTACGGCGAGTCCGTCGTGCCCGAAAGCTTTCCCCATTTCAACCGGCTGCGCTCGGTGACCGTTTCGGCGCAGTTGGCCCCGGGCTACACCATCGGCGATGGCGTCGCGTTTCTCACGGAGGCGACCCGCGGCACGTTGCCGGCCGGTTATGCCATCGCCTGGGATGGCGAGGCTCGCGAGTTCGTCGAAAGCGCGAAGGACACCTACGTTCTCTTCGGCCTCGCCCTGATCTTCACCTTCCTCGTGCTCGCGGCCCAGTTCGAATCGTGGATTCACCCGATGACCATCTTCACCGGCATCTTCCTCGCG
>CAINHV010000169.1 GCA_903848965.1 uncultured Opitutia bacterium
AGAAAAAGGCCCGATGCGACCATCGGGCCAGAAGCAGGCGCAAACGAGGGCGGCGGACTCAGCCGAGCTTGTTCTTGAAGAACTCGAGCGTGCGATCCCAGGACAGTTTTGCCGCGGCCTCGTCGAAGCGCGGGGTGGTGTCGTTGTGAAAGCCGTGGTTCGCCTTGGGGTAGATGTGCGTCGTGAACTCGACGTTCGCTGCCTTGAGGGCGGCCTCGTAGGCGGGCATGCGGTTGTTGATGCCGGTGTCCAGTTCCCCGAGATGGATGAGCAGCGCGCCCTTGACCTTCGCGGCATCCTCGGCCGGTGGCGGGCCGCCGTAATAGGGGGCCGCGGCCTTGATGACGTCCGGCATCCGGACGGCCAGGGTGTGGGCCATGCCGCCGCCGAAGCAGAAGCCGACGACGCCGAGCTTCCCATTGCAGTCGGGATGGCTCTGGAGAAACTTTGTCGCGGCGACAAAGTCCTCGGTGATCTTGTTCCGGTCGAGCTTAGCCTGCATGGTCCGGCCTTCGTCATCGGTGCCGGGATAGCCGCCCAGCGCCCAGAGGGCATCCGGGGCAAACGCGACGAAGCCGGCCACGGCGAGGCGGCGGGCCACGTCTTCGACATACGGATTCAACCCGCGGTTCTCATGGACCACGATGACGCCGGGAAGCTTGCCCTGTGCCGCCGCCGGCCTGGCAAAGAGGCCGCGCATCTCGCCATTCGTGGCGTTGCCCGCGGGCGATGGATATTTGAGGAATTCCGATTTCACGCGGGCGTCCTCCTTCGGGACCTGGGCGGCCAGCGCGTAATTCGGGCTCAGCATCTCGAGTAGCGCCAGGGCGGTCAGTCCGCCGACGGCATACTTCGCGGCCCGATCGAGGAATGTCCGACGATCGATTTTGCCGTGGACGTAGTAGTCGTAGATATCGAGGAGTTCCTGGTCGAAGTCCTGCGCGGTCAGTCGTTCCTTGGTAACCATGGGAGTGGGGGGTTGGAGGGAGGGGACGCTGGAGAGTTGGGCCCGCGATGATCGGGGGTCAACTCTTGAGAGGATGACGCCACGACGGTGACAAGGGTGCGCAAAATTTAGCCACCCAGACAATGGAGCAGGAGTCGAGCCGAGGCCGGGTCCGATCCCAGATTGCCGATTTGTAATTCTCAATTTTCAATCTGCCGCCGGCGAAGGCACCACGGCGCAACCTGCGGGGAGGGGGCGCTGACCCCGATTGAAAATGGAGAATTGAAAATCGGAAATCGCAAATCGGGTCCCTGAGGTCCGACCTGGCTCTCGTCTTCCCTCAGCCCTCCCTCATGGATTTTTCGCTCGCGCTCAGAATGGCAAAAGGCGCCACCGCGCTAAAAACGGACCGAGGTCGACCGGTGATCTGCGCGCTCTTCGCGGTTTCCTACTGCACGATCCCGGCTAAAGTTCAAAGCCCTCGGGTAATTGGTATCAGATCAATCCGAGCTTCATTTTCCCTTCCTCGGAGATCATCTGCTGATTCCAGGCTGGTTCCCACGTGATGCGGACATCGGCTTCGGAGACGCCCGGCACCAGCAAAATCTTGTTCTTCGCGTCCTCCGCGATGGCCGGGCCCATGCCGCAGCCTGGGGCGGTCAGGGTCATGGCGACGTTCACCTTGTAACTGGGGGGGCTCTGCTCGGCCAGCGTCTCGACATCCATCGAATAGACGAGGCCGAGGTCGACGATGTTGACGGGAATCTCGGGGTCGAAGACGTAGCGGAGCTGGGCCCAGATCGCCTCGGGATCCGGGGCGCCATCGGTGAGCGTCGCGGCTTTGACGACGGTTTCGGCGACCTTTTCGCCCAACGCATCGACGTCCTTGCCGTCGATCCGAAACAGGCCGAAGTCGGTCTGCACGGTATAGCTGCCGCCGAGGGTCTGGTGAATCATCACCTTGGTGCCAGCGGTGAGCGGCGTCTTGTCGCCGGAGGGAATCTGCGTGGCGGTGACGTCGCGAGAGAGCGTGCGATCGCGGTTGTTCATTTTCGGAGAGTAGCGAGTAGGGGAGGGATGGGTGGCGGTGATCGTACGCGAATGAGCGGGCGTCGAGGGTGTGGTGAGCCTGGCGAATTGACGGGTCGAAGAAGGATGCTCGCTACCAACTACTCGCGACGGCCGACTATTTCTTGAACTCGGACTGGATGAGCGTGCGCAGAACGTCGTGGAGTGGCTCGCTCTCGAGCCGGTTCAGGACTTCCTCGAAGAAGCCGAAGGTGAGCAGTTCGTCGGCGGCCGCCTTGCTGATGCCGCGGGCCTGGAGATAAAACTCCTGCTCGGGATCGATGCGGCTGCTGGTGGCGCCGTGCGTGCAGCGAACGTCGTTGGCCTGAATCTCCAAGCCCGGCAGCGAACTGGCCTCGGCGTCGTCGCTGAGCATCAAGTTGCGGTTACTTTGGTACGCATCGGTTTTCTGCGCATCGGGGTCGACGACGATGAGGCCGGAGAAAATCGTCTTCGCCTGATCGAGCAGCGCGTTCTTGTAGAGCAGATCCGACTTGGTGTTCGGGGCCTGGTGAATCTGCAGCGTGCGTTGATCGAACTCCTGGGTGTGGTCGGCCACGGTCAGCGCGAGCATCTCCGAAAACGCGCCCGGCGCCTGCAACTGGGAGAGCGACTCGTGGCGCGCTGTCCTGCCGCCGAGGTGGAGATTGAGTGACTGCACCCGGGCATCGCGTCGGACGACGGTGGAATTGAAGTGGTAGGAACGAGTCTTCCGCGACCAGACCTGCGCCGCGATGTAGGTGAGTTGGGCGCCGTGGCCGGCGTAGAGATCATTCGCGCCGCAGGCGAAATGCTCCTCTTCATCCCGGGACAGGAAGTGATCGACGACCGTGGCCTTGGCGTTCTCCTCCAGGACGACGAGCGTGTGAGGAAACACCGCGGCCCCCGGGCCGGCGGCGGCGTGGGTGATCAAGATTGGAGTGGGCACCTCGACCCCGCGCGGGACATAGACAAATGCGCCGTCGCCGACGAACGCGCTGTGGAGGGCGGCGTACTTGGCCGAACCGAGCTTCTGCGGCTGGGCCATGAAATGGGCGCGGAGCAGGTCCGGGTGATTCTTCGCGGCCTCGGTCAGGGTCGTGACGAGGACGCCGCGTTTCACGAGGTCCGCCGCCAGCGGCAGGTGGGCGACGACCGCATTGTTCACGAAGGACAGATGCGCGGGGCCGAAAGGGGAGCTGGGCACAACGCCGGCCGGGAGCGCCGGATTCGCGGCGGGGCCGTCAAGCGTGAGCGCGACGACATTGGAGAAGCGCCACGACTCATCGGTGCGCTTCGGCATCGGGAGGCCGGCGAACGTCTCGTAGGCGGCGCGCTGGCGGTCCAGCCACCAGGCGGGAGCGGAGCCGAGCGAAGCGAGGTGCTGAGCAAAGGCCTCGGCGGAAAAACTGCCGGTCAGCGAACGCGGCGCGGAAGTGAGGACGGACATGGAATTTTCGATTTTTGATTCTCGATTTTGGATTGGTCGGCTTCGATTTCGGCTTTCGCCTTTTCGACCTCGGGTCGCGGCGACCCAATCGAAAATCGAGAATCCAAAATCGAAAATTCGTCGGCGTCAGCCGACGCTACCTTCCATTTCGAGGTCGATGAGTCGCTTGAGCTCGACGGAGTACTCCATCGGAAACTGGCGGGCGAGGTCGTTGATGAAACCGTTGACGGCGAGGCTCATGGCCTGGCCCTCGGTGAGGCCGCGCTGCTGCATGTAGAAGATCATCTCTTCGTTCACCTTCGACACGCTGGCCTCGTGTTGCACGGAGTTGCGGTCGCCCTTGACGGTGATCGCGGGATAGGTGTCGGTGCGGCTGTTGGTGTTGATCAACAGAGCGTCGCACTCGGTGTTGTTCTTGCAGCCCTTGAGATGCTTCGGGATGTGGACCATGCCGCGGTACGTGCTGCGGCCCTGGCCGACGGAGATGGATTTCGCGACGATGTTGGACGTGGTCTCGTCGGCCTGGTGGATCATCTTCGCGCCGGTGTCCTGGTGCTGGCCGTCGTTGGCGAGCGCGATGGAGATGACCTCGCCGCGGGCCTTGCGGCCCTTGAGG
>CAINHV010000170.1 GCA_903848965.1 uncultured Opitutia bacterium
GGGCACGGTGGCGGTGGCGGTGAGCTTGCCGGCGAGGAACGTGCCGTCGCCTCGCATGGCGACCGGCCGCTCGATCGGCCGGGCCGAGGCCGCCTCTTCCATCATCAAATCGCGCTGCTCGGGGGTCGTGCAACCGGCCATCACGAGCGCACAAAAGGTGGCGGCGCCGGCCAGGTTAGGGAAAAAGGTCTTGGGATTCATCGGGGGGACTTCCGACGCCAAAGGGAGGGAAAGGTTGCGTCGATTGCAAGGTCGAGGGTCCCGCCGCAGAATCTTTCTGGCCTTCGGGACGTCTTGCTGCTGACACAACGATGCACAAAGCATGGACACTTCCGCTTCGACCCAGCTGGCTGCCTTGGTCCGCCGGGCTCAAAAAGGCGATGAAGACGCCCAGCGGGAGCTCATTGTCAGCTACCAGCATCGGGTGGCCGGCTTCGTGTATGCCATGACCGGACGCGGCGACTATGTCGAAGATCTTGCCCAGCAGGTCTTCATCAAGATGATCCGGGCCATCGACCGTCTCCAAGCGCCTGCCCAGTTCGAATCCTGGTTATTCCGTCTCGCCCGCAATACCTGCATTGATCAACTCCGCCGCCAGAAACTCGGCCGGATCTTTTTGCCGTTCGGGGCCGAGCACGAGAATATCCCCGAGCCCCCGGGCGCGGTTGATTCCGAGGAACTCGATGCCCTGCGCCACGCGCTCGACCAGCTCCGCCCTCAGGATCGCGCCCTGCTCGCCCTGGTTCAGGAAGGCCGCAGCCATGCCGAAATTGCCGACATTCTCTCCACCAGCGTCGCGGCCGTAAAGGCGCGGTTGCATCGCGCCCGCGAGCACCTGCGCGAACATTATCAATCACCATGAAACCCGAAGATCGCGCCTGGCAATCCCTCCAGAAGCGCGCGTCCGCCCACCTCCGCGGTAATTTTGCCGACCACGTCCTGAAGGCGGCGCGTGGTCCCGACGCCCGGACCTGGGCCCAGCTCGAGGCGGCCGGTGCGGCCCGGCTGCGGCCGGGATTTGCCGAACGCGTGCTGCGGGCGGCACGGAAGATCCCGGGCCTGCCGTCCCTCTTCAACCAATTCGCCTTCAGTGCCGCCACCGTCGCCGTCTGCGTGCTGGCTGTGGCCGGGATCCACGCCGTCCAGGTGCGGCTCGAGAGCGATCGCAACCTCGCGGGCTGGCAGCAGCTCGTCGACGACGTCCAGGATTTCGAGCAATACCTCTGATGAATCGCCTGCTGATCGCGGTTCTGACAGTGCTGATTTTTGGCGCCGGTTACGTCACGCGCCTGTGGAACGAGCACGATCGGCCCGTCCCGCCGCCGCCCGCGGCAATCGGCAGCGAATTCACCCGTTCGCCGGCACCGTCATCCGGCGAAAAGGACGTCCGGAAGGCCGTGAGTGTGAACCGCCAGAATCTCGTCACCGACATCGAGAAGGCGCGCCCGAATATCGAGAGCTATCGCAAGCAGCTCCACGAACTCGATGCCGAGTTCGACCACCAGATCATGGCGATTTTGACGCCTGATCAGCAGGCGAAGTTCATCCAGCGCCAGAAGCGCAACGAGGAGCGCCGGACTACCCGGGAGGCCAAGGAGGCTGCCGATCCGGCACCTCTCAGCGACGAGCAGATTTTACGCCTCCAGCAGATCCCCTTGTTCAACGTCCTCTGGTCAATCACGGTGACTACGCGGCTTGAGCGGCTGAATCGAGATCTCGAGCTCGATGCCGCCCAGCAGTCCCGCGCGCGGGAGTTACTCCTGGCCCGGCGCGAAAAATTCCTCGCGCTGGTCGATTCCTCGCCGCCGCCGACCGTCTCGTTGAGCGAGCTCGCGTCCCGGACGCAAAAGCTTGGCCCAGCGGCATCCGCGAAATGAGCCGCCGGGCTTGACCGTCCGCGGTCGGGCCGTGTGAATGGCCGGCATGGTGCCGAGCGTGCTCATCGTCGATGACGAGAAACACACCCGCGAGGGGCTGCAGCAGGCTCTCGCGGAGAATTACGATGTGACGCTCGCGGCGAACGCGGACGAGGCCTTCAACCTGCTCGAGTCGCAGCCGTTTGACGTGGTTCTGACGGACCTCCGGATGCCCGGAAAGTCGGGACTCAAGATCATCGACCAGGCCCTGGCGCTGCCAAAGCGGCCCGCCGTCCTGATGATGACGGCCTACGGGAACATTGAAACCGCGGTCGAGGCCATGAAGCGCGGGGCGGTGGATTTCCTGACAAAGCCTGTCAGA
>CAINHV010000171.1 GCA_903848965.1 uncultured Opitutia bacterium
CTCAGCGTCTGCTTCGCGCGATCGAAGATCAGCAGCGAATCCGACAGCATGAAATAGAGCAGGGGAAGACCGAGTTCGTCCTTGGCCACGGCGGGCACGCTGGGCTCGATCCGCGTCACATACTCGTAACCGACGAAACCCACGGCTCCGCCGGTGAACCGTGGCAGGCCTGGCAGCGTCACGGGCCGGTAACCGCGCATTTCGTCCTCGATCAGGGTGAGCGGGTCGCGCGGTGTCGGCACGGTCTGCGTTGGCTGGCCTGGGGTGCGGATCTCGGTCGTCTCGGTCCCGCACGCGAAAATCTTGCGCGGCCGGCAACCAATGAAGCTGTACCGGGAAAGCGTTTCGCCGCCCTCCACCGACTCGAGGAGGTAGGACGGGCCGGAGGCCTTCAGTTTGGCGTAGGCAGAGACCGGCGTCTCGAAGTCGGCCATCAGATCCGTATACACGGGAATGAGGTTGCCCTTGGCGGCGAGGCCCACGAACGCGTCCCGGGTCGGATGGATGTTCATCGTCAAAAAAGGGCTTATGCGAGGTGCCGCGGAACGTCGCAAGGCGAATGAAAAAACAGCGCGACTCGAAGTTCGCGGCGCACTGTGCGCCCCGGTGGCCCGGGTATTCCGACCCGTGAAATGCGGATCGAAATCGTCGGCTTGGGTCGGGAAACCCAAGCCACCCCCATGGTCACTCGACCGTCACCGACTTCGCGAGGTTGCGCGGCTTGTCGACGTCGCAACCGCGTTCGACCGCGATGTAATAACTCAGGAGCTGCACGGGGATCGCGGCGACGATGGGCAGGACGGCCTCATGGCAGTCCGGGATCGTGATGATTTCGTCCGCGAGACCGGGAGGCAGTTCGCAGCCCTCGGTGATGATGGCGATGACCGGACCCTTGCGCGCTTTGATTTCCTGCATGGAGGAAACGATCTTGGGGAAAATTTCGCCAGCGGGGGCAAAGAAGACGGACGGGCACTTCTCGCTGATGAGGGCGATCGGGCCATGCTTCATCTCCGCGGCCGGGTAGCCTTCGGCATGGATGTACGAAATTTCCTTCAGCTTGAGCGCACCCTCGAGGGCGAGCGGGAAGAGCGAAAGCCGGCCGAGGAAGAGCATGTCGTGATAGCCGGCAAACCGCTTCGCGATCGCCTTGATGTGCTCGGCTTGAAGGAGCGCCTGGCGGACGAGGTCGGGGGCGCCCTTAAGCGCCTTCACGTATCGCACGCCGTCGCTGAAGCTCATGTCCCGCAGGCGCGCCACGTAGAGGGCGATCATGGCGCCGACCATGAGTTGGGAGGTGAAGGCCTTGGTCGAGGCCACGCCGATTTCGGGGCCGACGTGCTGGTAGATGCCGCCATCGGCTTCGCGGGCGATCGTCGAGCCGACGACATTGTTGATTGCGAGGGCCTTGTAACCCTTGCGCTTGGCCTCGCGCAGTGCCGCCAGCGTGTCGATGGTCTCGCCCGACTGGCTCACGACGAAGAACAGCGTGTTGCTGTGCAGCGGGGTGTTCCGATAGCGGAACTCGGAGGCGTAATCCACTTCGCAGGGAATGCGGGCAAAGCGCTCGATCAGGTGCTCGGTGACGAGGCACGCATGCCAGGCCGTGCCGCAGGCGCAGAAGAGGAAGCGATCGATCTGGCGCAGTTCGGACGCGGTGATGTTCAGGCCGCCGAAGTTGGCGGTGCTGCCGTCCTCGGCGAACCGGCCGCGCATGGTGTTCTCGAGCGCCTGCGGCTGCTCGAAGATTTCCTTCTCCATGAAGTGGGTGTAGGCGCCGCGGTCCGCATCGGTGATCGACCACGTGATGCGATCCACGACCGGCGAGACATCCTCCTGATCGAGCGTGGTGATGGAAAACGCCAGCGGCGTGATATGGACGATCTCGCCGTCCTTGAGGTACACCACGTTCTGGGTCCGGCTGACCAACGCGGACGCATCGGAAGCGACGATATACTCGCCGTCGCCCACGCCGAGGAGCAGGGGCGAGGCCTTGCGAGCTGCGACCATCTCGGCGGGGTTGTCGACGCACAGCACGACGATGCCGTAGGTGCCTTCGACATGGCGCAGGGACTTGCGCACGCTCTCCAGGAAGCGGTTGGTGCCATTGTTGCCCACGGGCTCCTTCGCATAGTGATACGCGATCAGGTTACAGAGCACCTCCGTGTCGGTCTCGGATTGGAAAGTGTAATTCTTGGCGGCCAGAAACTGCTTCATCTGGACGTAATTCTCGATCACGCCGTTGTGAATAAGGGCGAACTTGCCGTCGCTGCTGATGTGGGGATGTGCGTTGGCATCCGTCACGCCGCCGTGCGTGGCCCAGCGCGTGTGACCGATGCCGGTGGTGCCGGAAAAGCGGTGCTTGGCGGCCTCCTTGGCCAGGATTTCCACCCGGCCGGCTTTCTTGGCCACGTCCAATTTGCCGCCCTGGTGCACGCATACTCCCGCGGAATCGTAGCCGCGGTACTCGAGGCGCTTCAGGCCTTCGATGAGGATCGAGACCGCTTTCTGTTTTCCGACGTAGCCGACAATTCCGCACATGAGAGGAAGGAGAGTTAAGTTAGATTCGCAGGATGGGGCCCGCCGTGGTCAACCGGCAAGTCGCGAAACGGAAACACGTCCCGACACGTGAATCTGATCGAGAATGACGCATTTTCACCCCGTCGGGTATGGGGCGAAGACCGACCCCGATTACTCCGCGCCTAATTCCGCCAAGCCGCTTTCGACCGTGACCGTCGCGCGAAACCCCAGGGTCCGTTGAGCCTCGGACGGATTGCCGATGGAATGGAGAATATCTCCCGCCCGGGCCGGGGCGTGGATCGGCGAGCCGGCCGCGGGGTGCCGACGGGCAAAGTGCGAGGCCAGTTCGAGCAGGGAGGTGCCCTGGCCGGTGCAGATGTTGGCGATTCCCGAGTGCGAGGCAGTCGTCGCCAGCGCGTTGGCCCGCGCCACGTCATGGACGGAAATGAAGTCACGGGTCTGGCACCCGTCGCCATAAACGGTCACCGGCCGGCTCTCGCGATACTGGCGTTGAAAGATCGAGATCACACCGGAATACGGCGAAGCCGGATCCTGGCGGGGACCGAAGACATTGAAATAACGGTGGCAACGTACCACGAAACCGTAGGCAGCGGCATGTCCGAGGAGGATTGCCTCGGACGCCAGCTTGGCCGCGCCATAGGGGCTGATGGGGTTCTTCTCGTCGGACTCCGACACGGGGAGCCGGACCGGTTCGCCGTACACCGCGGCGGAAGACGCGAACACCACCCGGGGCACGCGGTGGAGGCGCGCGGCCTCGGCCACGTGAAAGGTTGCCTCGATATTCAACGAATGATTCAGCGCGGGCTGGGCGATGCTTTCCGGGACACTCACGAGGGCGGCCAGATGAATGATGGCATCGACCGGTCGGGCGGCGGCGAGGGCGGCGAGTACGCCGGGCCGGGCAACGTCGCACTCGTGGAACGTAAAGTCCGGGCGGGTGAGAGCGGCGGCGAGATTTGCACGCTGCCCCGTGCGGAAGTTATCCAAGCCAGTCACCGTGTGGCCCGAGTTTAGCAGGCAATCGACGGTATGACTGCCGATGAAGCCCGCGGCGCCGGTAACGATGATGTGGGGCATGAAGCTCCGACGAATCCGCCAGAAAGTGCTGGCGAAAACTGAGGTGGGTGCAAAGTTCGGGCAAGCGTTTAGAAAACCTTTCCCTTTCGCATGATGACGACTCAGAAGCGGGTTCTGGCAGTGATTATGGGCGGTGGACGCGGCACTCGCCTGCATCCGCTGACCGCTGAGCGCTGCAAGCCGGCCGTCCCCCTCGCGGGCAAATACCGGCTCGTGGACATCCCGATCAGCAACTGCCTCAACAGCGACATCAACCGCATGTTTCTGCTCACGCAGTTTCAGACGGCGTCGCTGCACCGGCACGTGCAGAGCACGTATCATTTTGATCCCTTCGGCGGCGGGTTCGTCGACATTCTCGCAGCGGAGCAGACCGAGAAGGGGTCCGACTGGTACCAGGGGACGGCGGACGCCGTGCGGCGGAATCTCCTCCACTTTCGCGCGTTCCCGCACGACCTGATTCTCATCCTCTCGGGCGATCAGCTCTACCGGATGGATTTTCGGAAGATCATCGAAGACCATCTCGCGAAAGGCGCCGACGTCACGATCGCGGCGATCCCGTTTCCGGTTTCCAAGGTGGAGGGCCTCGGGCTCATGCAGGTCGACGACAACCTCGCGATCCAGCGCTTCGTGGAGAAGCCGAAGGATCCGGCGGTAATCGCGAGCCTCGCCATCAGCGACAAGATCGAGGCGACGCTGGAAACCCCCTCGGAGGAGAAGCGCTGCCTCGCGTCGATGGGCATCTATGTCTTCAACCGCACCATTCTCGCGGAGGCGCTCGACAACACGATGACCGACTTCGGTCGGGAAATCATCCCGGCGCTGCTCAACCGCAAGCGGCTGTTCGCGCACGTTTTCGAGGGCTACTGGGAGGACATCGGCACCGTCCGGGCGTTCTTCGATGCCAATCTCGCGCTCGCGCAGCCGTTGCCGCCCTTCAATTTCTTCGATCCCTCGGCGCCGATTTACACCCAGGATCGCTATCTGCCCGCCTCCAAGCTGAACAAGTGCGCCATCGATCACGTGGTGATTGGCGACGGTTCGATCCTGACGGATTCCTCCCTGCATCACTGCGTGCTCGGGATTCGATCGCTGATCGGCGAGGGCTGCGTCCTCGAAGATACCATCGTGATGGGCTCGGATTACTACGAGACGAAGGCCCAGCTGGCGGCCGGTCGCGCCCTCGGGCAGCCCGACATGGGTCTGGGCAAGAACTGCCGGATTGATGGGTCCATCATCGACAAGAACGCGCGCATCGGCGACGGCTGCATCCTCTCGCCGAAGGGCAAGGCGGACGGCACCTATCTCGACGGAGCGATTATCATCCGCGACGGCGTGCTGGTCGTGCCCAAGGGCGCGATCGTGCCCGCGGGCACGGTGCTCTAGCCGGAACCGTGCAG
>CAINHV010000172.1 GCA_903848965.1 uncultured Opitutia bacterium
CAGGATCCGAAGTTGTCAGCGGATTATTTCCAGTCCGGCACCGTGGCGTAACACTCCTTCGCTTCCGTCACGCAATTGCCTTGCCCCCCCCGGACGTCACGCATTCGTAACGTCGCCGGGCTTCCCCGGGACCGGGGCGCCGATTACAGTGCCAGCGCTCCAGAGATTCAGGCGGCTGCCAGCCATGAATGTTCATATATACGCCCACGGACAAAGACCACGACTTTACGAGGCCGGTGAATTCGTGTTTTCCATCGGTGACGTGGCGGACGAAATGTACGTGGTGATCGACGGTCAGGTAGAACTGCTCTTCCACGGCAAAGTCACGGAAACGGTAGAGGCCGGCAACGTGTTCGGCGAAATGGCCATGTTTGAGAATCTCCCGCGCGTCGCCACCGCGCTTGTGAAATCCGCCGCGAAGCTCGTCTCCGTCAGCCGCGAGCGCTTCGCGTTTCTGGAGCAGCAGCATCCCGATTTAGCCCTCCGGCTCGTATCGATTATAACCGACCGGCTGCGGCGAATGGACGAGAGCCGCTGACGCCGGCCTCAGCGGGCGTCGACCGTCACGGCCGCGGGCCGTGCATAACCGTTCCAGTAGGCCTCGATTCGCGCTCGATCTGGCGCGCCATCGGTGACCACGTAGCGGTAGCGGGCGACGTAGGGCCGGCCCGGCTCGAGCCGGATGTCACCGAGCTGCACCGGCGCGAAGCAGACGTACGGCATTTCCGGATGCACGCGGATCGGCTGCGGCGCGTGGAGGTTGTCCGGATGACTGAGCATCGCGAGGCCCGCCGTCCCACCTCCCTCGACCGCTCCGCCAAAATAAACCCAGCGCACGCGGCTCATGTTGGCCGTGTCACGCGTCGTGGCGCCCTCGGACGTCAGCACCACGAGGTTGTCCTTGCCATTCCATTCATCGCGACCGCGGAAACTCGTCCCGCCGTAGTGGTACTTCGGAAACACGACCGGATCGGCGGCCGCAGCCGCCTGCGTGATCACGAGGTCAAAGACCCGGGCGGCGGGCGCAACGCCCTCCACCGCGAGAACCGTGACCTCCCAGGTCTCATTCACCGCGGCGGTTGATTTTCCACCGGTCAAGTCGATCATCTGCTGGCGGGCCACGAAGCCGCCATGCACCGCGCCACTCCAGGATCGTTCGAGGCCCACGAACTCCGTGTTGCCCTTCTGCTCGACGGTTTCCCAGAAATTGGTGGCGCGGCCCTGGAACTGGACCTTCGACCACGACGACCAGATGCCGTGGTGGTGCGGATGGTTCGCCGGGAAATTGCCCGTGACCACGGCACCGGACGGCGAGCGCACCGGGTGAAGATAGGCGGCCCGTTTATAACGCACGTCGATGTCGGCGCGCGGCAACTGATCGCGATCCATCTGGTAGGCGAGGACGCCCTGGCCGGCCACGTTGATACCCAGGTCGGAAGCGCTGCGCGCGACCGCGACCTGATCCGCGCCCGACGATCCGTCGACGAGGGTCAGCCCGATCGACTCGCCGGCGCGCTGCCGCGGGATGACGAATCGCGCCGAGCCATTGGCCTCCACCTGTAGCGGGTAAATGCGGCCCGCGGCATCGCGCAATTGTGACCGGGGCGAAGCGGAAGATGGGAGTAACATCGACGCGGTGACAACGAGGCGATCGACATCGGCGGCGGCCACTGACACCCGAACCGGATCGGCGGCGGCGCCAGCGGAGCGAACAAGCACCACGGCCGCGAAGGCGGCAAGGAGGCGTGACGGGATTTTCATGAGCGGGGGTAAGTCGGTCTGGCACGGCCAATCGAACCAGGCCGTCAATGGCGCAGGCCCTTAATGTACAGAATCAGCGACTCGACCTGGCCATCGTTGAGCCGCGAGGCCGGCGCCTAGGCCCGCGGGTAAGGCGTGAGTTGATATTTTTTTAACAGCGGGCCCACCGCCGCGCGCTTCTCGTCGATCGAGAAGGCATCCTGCCGCCACACGCAGTGGACATCGTGCTCGAACGCCCGCATCGCCGCGCAGCGCTCCGGCAGTTTCTCCAGGCACGCGGCCGGGATCTTGATCACGCCGCCGAGGTTCGCGTGAATCATATCGCCCGGATTCACCGTGATGCCGCCGATCTGGATCGGCTGATTGATCGACTTGAAGCGAATCGCGCAATGATGGATCGTCCGGCCGCGGCTATACGCGGCAAACGGTACCGTCAGCATGCCCTCGACGTCGCGGACACCCCCATCAGTGAC
>CAINHV010000173.1 GCA_903848965.1 uncultured Opitutia bacterium
CCGGCCTCGACGGAGCTCTGCCCTCCATGGAATTCTCCTGGCAATGGGCGATTCGAGAGTCTGGCTGCGCCCCTGCGAGATCGCGTCGAATGGGGAGTAGCACCGGTCTCCGACCGGTGGAGGCGAATCGAGGAAGCACGAGTCGGGTTGGTCCTCAGGCCACTCGCTCACGCTCGCAGCCACTGGATTGTTTCCTGGATTCCTAGCTTCAGGCTCAACCTGTTCCGGCGCCTCGGGTCGTTGTGGTCAACTCCCGGGGATGCACGCCGCTCGGGCCGCGCTATTCCACGCTCACCTGCACGTCGCGCACGTCCGCCGGCTGCACTTCGGAGGCCCCGGCGACGGGCACGAGCGTAAACAGCACCCGGGTCGCACCCGTGCGGCGGACGAGGAAGGAAACGCTCGGCAGTCCGGCGGCGCCGACGTGGATCTCGGACAGCTGCACGAGCGTGGCCGGGTTGTGCTGAGCGATCTGCCAGACGTTGCCCGCGGGTTCGGCCGGGGGTAGGATGATGGTGAGCTCGTAACCGAGTTTCACTTTCGCGCGCGTCGGACGAATCAGCGGCTCGACGTTGATCGTGACCTTGCCCAGCGCCTGCATCGGTGGCGCCACGGGTGCCGTGCAACTGGCGCAGGACATCGACAGCGCTGTCAGCAGGGAAGCAACGAAGGCCCTCTTCATGGGGCGGAAAGTTAGGGCATTCGCCTGCGAATTGCAGCGACAAACTCGGTGCGCGTTACCGCGGAGGCGCCGCATTGACTCCCTGGGCCCGGCCCGAAACGCTGGTTCGTTCCCAATCCCCCATGACCTCACCCTCCCGATCCCTCCTCTTCCTTCTCGCCTTCGGCCTCGCGGCCTTGGTGCCCTCCACGCCTGCCGCGGCCGCACCGGTTTACGAGTTGCGCACGTACACGACGCTGCCGGGCCGGCTCGATGCACTGCTCGCCCGCTTTCGCGATCACACCTGCAAGCTGTTCGAGAAGCACGGCATGGTGAACGTGGGCTACTGGGTGCCGCTCGATGCCAAGGATGGCGCCGGCGACAAGCTGATCTATCTGCTCGAGTATCCGAGCCGGGAGGCCGCGACCGCCTCGTGGAAGGCCTTCGGGGCTGATCCGGACTGGCAGAAGGCGCGCACCGCCAGCGAGGTTTCCGGCAAGATCGTGGCGAAGGTCGAGTCGGTCTTCCTCGCGGCGACGGATTTCTCTCCGGCGTTGAAATCGGGCGGCTCTGGCCGCGTGTTCGAGATGCGCACCTACACCACGCCCCCGGGCAAACTCGCAAATCTCGATGCCCGTTTCCGCAATCACACGACGAAGCTCTTCGAGGGGCACGGCATGACGAATGTCATCTACCTGCATGCGACGGATGCGGACAAGGGCGCGGGCAACACGCTGCTTTATTTCATGGCCTATCCGAGCCGCGACGCTGCGACCAAGGCCTGGGCGGACTTCCGCGCGAATCCCATCTGGCTGAAAGCCAAGTCGGCGTCGGAAACGGAAGGGGCGCTGACGACGAAGGTGGAGTCGGTTTACCTGGCCCCGGTCGACTTCTCGAAGTTGAAATAAGTTTCCGTCGCCGGACGCCCGCGGGCGTTGGGCGGCACTTTTGAACAGAAAGCCGGGAAGAGCGGGGGAGTCACCCCGTTTCCCGGCTTTCTCGATCTCGGCTCCTCCGGTCGAGGCCACGCGAGCAGTGGGGTGTCTCGGTGATTCATGGCTTCCGGGTTTCCGGCTAAATCTGTTTGGAGCCTGAAGCCAGGAAGCCAGGAGCCGCAACCGACCAACGACCAAGAGTCGTTAGCGGCTTCGGGCCCCGTCCATCTGAACAGGAAGGCCGGGAAGATCGGGGGAGCCAGGCCTTTCTTCCCGCCCTTCCCGATCTTCCTGTTCAAGTCCTCGGGCGCGGTCACGCCGACCAGTGGACGTCGGCTCACTGGTTCAGGGTTTCCTGGCTTCAGGCTCAATCCCAAGGATCAAGCCCAAGGTGGATCTACTCCGGCAGGAGTTCCGGCACGATGGGCCGGCCGATGTCGCGGCGGATCGATTCCAGATTCTGCCGGATGAGCGCGCCCATCGATTCGCAGCGCAGGTAGTCGTCGCGCTGGTAATGGGCGGCGAGACCTTCGCGGAGACTATGAATCTTTTCGGGCGGCGCGAGGGGATCGGCCGCCATGTCGTGCAGGAGCAGGCCGAGCCGCTCGGAGGCGAGCGCGGCGCGCTGCAGGATCAGCGTCTGCTCCTCGCGTTGATACTGGCTGGCGGTCTCGGTGCGGAGATGCTTCGCGCAGAAGCGGACGAGCGGGTTGTTCTCCTTGAAGAACTGCGGCAGGTAGAACTTCACCCGGCCGTCGTAGGACTGCTGGTCGAAATCCATCGCGCGAATCCGGAGCTGCGACTCCTCGAAGTCGGGCGTGATCACGAAGACAAAGTTGTACGCCCGCATGTCCCCCAGCAGCCGGATGAAGCAGCGTTCGTTGAACTTCACCAGCTCCTTGGCCACGCGGATCGGCTTCGGGTCCGGCCGGCCGAGCCATTTCTCGATGAACATGTCGCCGGGAATCCCCGCGACGTGCTCCTCGATCAGCGTGTTGCCATGCGTGATGAAGTTGAGTCGGTTCGGGGAGAGCAGATGCTCGAGCTCGAGACCGTAGACGCGTGAAGCGTCGGCCTGCTTGATATAGAAATAGTCCTGATTGTCGTTGTACGCATTGACGATCCGGATCCGGAACGGCGTCGAGTTCCCGAAGGTGCAGAAGTCGACGCGATCGACGTACAAGTGGCTCATCACCGACATGTCGCCTGCGACCTTCAGCCACGCATAAACCTCCTTCAGGGCCTCGTTCAGCTCCGGCATCTCGCGCGCATCATAGATCACGGTGTCCCAGAGCGTGGGCTTGCCGTTCTCGTCGGTCAGCGGAATGACCTCATGAAAATCCCGCAGCCGCTCATACGTCACGGGAAGCTCGCGCTCCCGCTTGTAGCGACGCAGGTAGCCGCGCAAGTCCAAGCTGACGGGGAAGCTCGGCTTCCGATGCGTCGGGAGGAGGTTGCTGAGAGGACTGGCCACGCCGGCAGCCTGTGCCTGCCGGCTAGTCGACGCAATCTCCCGGGGGTTTTCGGCGAAAACTCCTGGGTTTTGGTGCCGCCAAAACCCGTGATAACTCTTGCCCTCGGCGCTGATTGAAACTGCCCTGCCCACGATGTCCCACCGCCAGACTCCCTTGAAGGACTTTCGTTTGCGCGGCCTCGTGGCGGCGACGTTCACGCCCTTCCATGCCGATGGTTCGCTCGATCTCGCGAGCCTCCCGCGCGTCATCGACGCTGTCATCGCCCAGGGCGCCGGCGGCCTCTACGTCTGCGGCAGCACCGGCGAAGGCCCGCTGCTGACCACGACGGAGCGGCAGCAGGTGGCCGAGGCCAGTGTGAAGGCGGCGGCCGGCCGGGTGCCGGTCGTGGTCCAAGTGGGCCACAATAGCCCCGAGGAGGCGCGGGGCCTCGCGGTCCATGCCCAGAGCATTGGCGCCGATGCGATTTCCGCGACGCCCCCGGGCTACTTCAAGCCGGACTCACTCGAGATCTTCATCCAGTGCATCGAGCGAATCACGACCGGCGCGCCCGCGCTGCCGTTCTATTACTATCACATCCCGGTGCTCTCCGGGGTGCGCTTCGACATGGTGGAGTTTCTGCGGCAAGGCGGACCGCGAATCCCGACGCTGCGCGGCATCAAGTTTTCCGACTCGCTCCTCTACGAGCTGCTGGCGTGCGTCGAATTCGATGCCGGCCGCTACGACATCCTCTTTGGCGTCGATGAAATGCTGCTGGGGGGCCTGTCGTTTGGTGCGCAAGGCGCCGTGGGCTCGACCTACAACTTCGCCGGCCCGCTCTACAAAAAGATCATCGCGGCCTTCGAAGCCGGTAATCAGGCCGAGGCCCGCCGGCTACAGGCATTATCCGCCGAGATGGTGCGGATCATCATCGGCAACGGCGGTCGCGCCGGGCTCAAGGCTACGATGGCGCTGATCGGCGCGGACTGTGGTCCGAGCCGCCTGCCCACGACGAACTGCACGCCGGCGCAGAAGGCGAAGATGAAGGAAGAGCTGACGAAGATCGGCTTCTTCGACTGGGCGAAGTAATTTTCGATTTGGGATTTTCGGTCGAGAGACTGCCGCGGGTGATTTGGAGGGCCGGTGTCCCCACCGGCCTGGGCCATCCATGCCGGCCGACGGATTTGGCGGGCGAGGACACCCGCCCTCCATCGGAGCTCCTGAAGCAGCACGGGCCCAAGATCCCCTCTGGAGAGGGGTGGCGCGCAGCGCCGGGGTGTGTGGGCTGGGGCTGTTTGCCTCCCCGTCGGGGCCCACTCCGAAAAATCCTGCCTTGCCCTCGTCCCTCCCGCACCGCGTCCCGCCTCGACTGGGAGACTGAACTTTTGTCGGTCCGATGGGACGGCTGTGGTCTCCGACCGGCGAATACGGATCACGGGTTGGTAGTTCCGCCTTCAGCCGGAAGGATGGCCAAACGGACTCCGCCGGAAGGCGGGACGGCCAACGCGATCCAGCGGTGCCGGCCGCTGGCGTCCGAGTGGCACGGGTCTCCTGACCCGTGAAAACTGGTCCCGATCCGATTGCATGGGTCGGGAGACCCATGCCACGTCCGGAGACTCAGGCTGCGCCGGCCAGACCGGGCCACGGCTAACCGGTCGCAGGCGTGGCCAGCAATCGCTCGGTCAACGCCAGCAGCCGGGCGCGGAGCGGTTCGCCCCGGCGGGTGAATTCGCGCTGGGCCGCCTCGTACTCCGAGCGGCCGGCCGCGGTCTCGATCTCGACCGGCGTGAATCCGAGCGCTGCCAGGTCATAGGGGCTGGCGCGCATGTCGACCTCGCGGACGTCGCGCGCCAGTTCGAAGCAGTCCGCGATCAGCTCGGCCGGCGTGTACGGCGCGAGTTTGAAGGCCCACTTGTAGAGATCCATCGTGGCGTGCAGGCAGCCGCGCTGTTCGAGCTGCGGAACCGTGGCGCGGGTCGGCTGCACGCGGTTCAGCGGCTGCGCTGGTGCGGTGAAGAATCGAAACGCGTCGAAGTGGGTGCAGCAGATCGCGCTGCCCTCGACGATCCGCGCGAGTTCGGCGCCTTCGTACCGCAGCGGCCAAGCGTTGTGCCGGCGCTCCTCCGGGGTCTGCCGATGCACCATCGCCCACTCGTGCAGCCCGTGGCAGCCGAAGAAGGCCGGCCGGGTCTGCATCGCCGCCAGCAGATCGCGGAGCCAGAGCACGAACGCGCGGCGCTGGGGCGGGAGCGCGGCGGGATCGATCCCGATGCCGCCGGCGAACTCCCGGTAACCCGGGCCGCGGAGGAATTCGCGCGCCGACTCTCCGCCGAGGATCAGCTCCGGCCCGGGATGCCAGCGCCGCAGCCAGGCCGGGCGAAACGCGTAGTACGTGAAGAGGAAGTCGTATACCGGGTGCTTTTCGCCTCGCGCGGTTCGCGCCTGGTGCGGATCGGTCCACACGCGCACGCGCGCCTCGTGCGCCGACCGGCGGGCGTGCCAGTCGGCCTCGGCGAGGACTTCCACGAATGATGACAGCGAAACCATCGGGACCAACTTAGTGGTTGGGCTGCCGACCAATCAACCACCACCGATGTAGGGCCGTCGATGATCGACGGGCCCGTTTTACTCGTAAATTTGGGGCCTGCCGACGGAGGCAGCCCTACACTAATCGGTTTCGGCCTGCCCGCCGTTGAACGCCTCCGACTGCACACTTTCGGCGTAGAGGCTATCAGGCACTTCCTGTCGTCTGGAGGGCCGAGCTCCGTCGAGGCCGATGGCATGGCTTCACGGATTCGGACTCGGGGGACCTCGTCCCTCCAATCGCCCGCATCGGTTTCACCTCAGAAGAGGTGCACGACACGTTCTAAAACGTCCGCTCGATCCAGCTCCCCGGCAGCAGCGGCCGCCAGGCGGCGCCGAATTCGCGGAGCTTCACCCGCACAAGATCGATCTCCTCCGGCGTCACGTCCGGCGTGGGCGCCCCGCGGCGGCGGCACGCCAGGACAAGCATCTCGGCAAACGTCACGGGATCGTTCGCGCCGCCCCATTGCTCGGCCTCGAGGCACTCGACGAGCGCCTCCGTCTGGCGTCTCTGGGTGTCCTTGCTCCCCTCGACCTGCCGGCCGTGCAGCTTGGCGGTCGCTGTTTCGAGCGAGACGCCACGGGACAAGGCGCCGAAGAGCGCGTTACGCCAGCCGAGCACCGATTCCACCACAAAATGCACCGCCTCGTGCGGCAGGATGCCCTGCCGCGGCATGTGGCTCGTCGTCGTGCTGCCGTCGGGCCGCACGCAAGTCAGGGCATCCGCCTGCACGGCAACCGGACCCTTGGTGAATCGGACGAGCATGAGAGGAGACTAGGCCGATTCCGCTCCGGCGATCCACGTCGGAAATACCCTACATCCGAGCCAGCAGCCGGCGCACGCCCTCGATCGGGGTGCCTTCCACGGGGGTGAGCGACAGGGGCGATCGGGCAAGCAGCGCCTGACGAACGACCGCGTGAGTGAGGATTGGCCCGCTCAACCCCGCGGGCAGCGTGTCGAGGGCGACCCCGGGGAAGAGCTTGGTGGCGACGCGGGTTGCTAGCGCGAGCAGTTCCCCCGCGGATTCCACGACGATCTCATGCGCCTTCGGATCGCCCTCGCTGGCGAGCCGAAGAATCGCGGGCGCAAGCGCGGCGATGATGCGATTGGGGTCGGGATGTTGATAAAAATAACGGGTGATCGCATTGACGTCGGCGGCGTCGCCGAGCTTCGCGTGATCGCGCACCGTCGGCCCGAGCCGCGAGGCCGGCAGCCAGCCTTGGAGTTCGAGTAGCGCGCGGCCCATGGCCCGCCGGCCGATGTCATAGCCGCTGCCGGGATCGTTGAAACGCCAGCCGAGTCCACCGGCGTAGTGGATCGATCCATCGGGAGCGCGGGCTGCCACGAACGAACCCGTGCCCGCGTGCAACACCAGGCCCGGCGCCCCGTGGGTGGCCAGCTCGAGCACTGGCAGCGAATCGTCCACCGCCGTGACCGTCCCGAAACCCGCCAGCCCGGTCGCGAACTCCTGCCAGTAGGAGCGGCTGCCGGACATGCAGAGGAGGACCGCGGTGATGTCCGGCGTGGAGAGTTGCGGGTGGCGCGTGGAGAGCGCGTTGAGGGCGTCGGTGACAATGAGGCGGGCCTGGACCGCGCCGACCACGTTCGGGTTGCAGCCGGGTGCGAGATGCTGCGCGACAATGGCGCCGTCCGCATCGACGAGGATGCACTCGGTCTTGGTCCCGCCGCCATCGACCCCGATCTTGAAGGTCATCTGAAATTTTGGCTCACGCGAAGCCGCGAAGAGCGCGAAGGAATTGGGCTTGGGCTGGACACGGTCTGCCTTTGGCTTCGCGGAGTTCGCAGCTTCGCGTGAGGTCTCACGCCAGTTGGCGGCTGAGCCGGCCGGCGTACTTCTGGCCGAGGGTGCGGTTATATTCGATCGCACCCGGCAGGTTCTGGCTGCGCAGGAGGGGAAGCGGGTGTCCGTTCGCCTTCAGCCACTCCATGGTTTCGAGCATGAGCCAGTTGAGGACCGAGCAGCCGATCAAGGTCGAGGTGGGTCCCGCCTTCGCCGAGGCTACGGCGGACAGGTCGGTGGGCCGGCCCGCTCCCGCTTCGGGAGACCCGCCGACCTCGACGATTGCGTCGCCGGGCACGCCACCGTTATCCAGCACGAAGTCCCCGACCTCAAAGAGCCGCTGCCCGCTGGGATGCTGCGACGGCGTGATCCGCGACATCGCGAGGCAGGAGAGCGTCACCACGACGAGCCCCTTCTGCTTCGCATAGAGGGCGACATCGATCGGCGAGCCGTTCTTGCCGGAGTTGGAAATGACGATGATGACTTCGCCCGGACGCAACTGGTGCTGGCGGTCGTAACGCTCGACCAGCCTCGCGCCGTAGCCGGGAAGATTCTCGATGAAGCCGTTGGTGGGATCGATGATCCCGCTCACGCAGACGAGTCCGCCGGCGCGGCCAATGATTTCGCGCGAGATGAGTTCGCTGTGGCCGCTGCCGAACGTGTGGATGACGCCGCCGCCGGCCACCGAGGCCCCGACGATGGGGGCGAGCCGCGCGATCGTGGGGGCGTTGGTGGTCCACGCCGCGGCGAGGAGATCGTGGGCGCGGTCGCGATACGTGGCGGCGAGCGAAGACATGGGCGGATGCTAGGACGGATGCCCGGCGAGCAAAGCAGGAAAGACGGCGACCTTGGGGCCGAGCTCCGCACCCGTGATCGGAGCGTCCGATCTGGGCTCCCCTCGATTTTAGCTTTCGTTCAAAGAGTTTCCGATGGTCAGGAACGGATGACCGCACCACGCGGCCAAAAACGTGGAGATAAAACGAAAGCCCCGTCTCTTGATCGTCGAGGACGATCGGGGCCGGGGAATTCTCGTGGAAGTGGCGGCGAATCGGACCGAGGCATTTTCCGTCATCGTCGCGGAGGCCGCCGCCCTTGAGCGGATTGGGAACCTCTCGAACGGACCGAGATCATGCAATCGCTAGCGGCGATGGGGCCGGGTCCCCGGGCGATCTGATGGCAGGATTGATCGGAGGCACCTGACCTTCGTGAAGGGCGGGCGCCGTGGCATGGGTCTTCCGACCCATGAATGCGGATCGAAATCCATCCCGCGGGTCGGGAGACCCGTGCCACTCTGGCCAGCGCCGGCCTCAGGCTCTGCGCCTCACGCCTCCCAGCGCCCGTAGATACCGCAGGGGAGGACCTTGCCGTCGCTGCGGATCGGCAGCCCGACTTCGCCAGCGGTGATCGTGCCGCCGCGGCCGGACATGAGTTCCGCCAGAAGATTAGCAACCACCGTGGGCGAGAGCCGCGCGGTGTAGGCGTTGATCAGGAAGAAGCGTGGGTTTTCGCTGAGGAGCGCGCGGCATTCCACCAGCAGCTCCCAGAGATGATCCTCCAGCTTCCACATTTCGCCCGTGCTGCCGCGGCCGTAAGTGGGCGGATCCATGATGATGCCGTCGTATTTCCGACCCCGCTTCAGTTCGCGGCGGGCGAACTTCAGGCAATCGTCGACGATGTAGCGGATCGGCGCGTCGACGAGGCCGCTCAGCGCGGCATTCTCCCGGCACCACTTCACCATACCCTCGGCGGCATCCACGTGGCACACGCTGGCGCCGGCTTTGGCGGCAGCGACGGTGGCGGCGCCCGTGTACCCGAAAAGATTCAACACCTGGCAGGTTTGGCCGGACGGACGGGCGGCGGCGATCTTCTCTGTCATCCATTCCCAGTTTACCGCCTGCTCCGGGAAGAGTCCGGTGTGCTTGAAGGATGTCGGGTGAATCTTGAACTTAAGGCCGAGCCGCTCGTAGCCGATCGTCCAGTGGTCCGGCACCGGCCGGCGAAATTCCCACCTACCCCCGCCCTGCTCGCTGCGATGATAGAAGCCGTCCCAATTATCCCAAGGGCGGATCGCAGGGGACTTAGGCCCTCCACCGGTGTTGTCCACCGCCGTGGCGGAGCCGTGACGGGGCCAGATGATCTGCGGATCCGGGCGGATCAGGTTCACACTGCCCCAGCGCTCCTGCTTCATGCCGCCCCCGCAATCGATCAACTCATAGTCCCGCCAGCGATCGGCGACGAGGAGGGCGGGACGTTGGATGGGTGCGGCCATGAAGCGCGAGGCAAAGCGCGGCGGCTCGGACTGTCGAGAGAGACTTCGCCGTGGCCCGAGGTTGCCTCGCCCGGGGAAGGATTTTTGGGGCTTTCGGCGCGGCCGGCGCTGCGGAAACTGCTTATATGCTGCGGAAAATGCTTATATAACTCTGCTGGACCCGGGCATGGGCTGCATTCAATGACGCTCGCGTTATGACAATGCCCTCCGCCTCACTTTCCCGTCTTCTGGCCTGCCTTTTGGCAGTCTGCGGTGCGCGCCTTTCGGCTGACACCGTCGAAACCAAATCCGGCGCCAGAATCGTCGGCAAGGTCGAGAAGATCGATGGGGGCTCGGTGGTGGTATCCACCGATTACGCCGGGACGATCACCATCAAGCAGTCCGAGGTGACCTCGATCGTGACCGCCGCCCCGGTGGCAGTCCGGCTGGCGAGCGGCACTCGCGTGGATGGCACGGTGTCCGGATCGGCTGGCGCCGTCCAGATTGCCGGCGCGGAAGGCACGGTCAGCACGACCGTCGAGAAGGTCGCCGCGTCGTGGGCCGCCGGCGGCCGGGATCCGGCCGTGGTCGCGCTCGACCGCGGTTGGGCGTACGAGGCCTCCGTCGACGTGGCCGGCAAGTCCGGCAACAAGAGCCAGCTCGGCACCGCGGCTGGCGTGCGGGCTACCTTGGCGGGCATCCAGGACACGCTCGTGTTCTACTCCGCCTACGACCGCCAGGTGACCGAGGGCGCCAAGTCCGCCGACCAGTTCAGGGCGGGCGTCGACTACCAGAGCACCTTTTCCGGCAAGAACTCCTGGTATATCCGCAACGAAGGCGGCTTCGACCGCGTCAAGGACATCCTCTTCTACGACGTCGCGGCCTTCGGTTTTGGCTACGACCTCATCAAGAAGCCGAAGCAGACGCTCACGAGCCGCGCCGGTCTCTCGTTCCGCAATGAGAACTACCGCAACCCGCTCACGACGGATGTAAACGCCGCCGGTATGGACTTCGCGTTGAACCACACGCTGGCCTTTGACCATGCGTCGCTCGTCAACCGGATTAACATCGTGCCGTCGTTCAAGGACGCGTCGAACTACCGCCTGACGCACGAGAGCTTCCTCGAGCTGCCGACCGCCAACCCAAAGTGGAAGCTCCGGTTCGGCGTGAGCAACGACTACAACAGCCGCCCGGGTGTGGGCGTCGAAAAACTCGACACCGGTTACTTCACGCGCCTGAACCTGAACTGGAAATAAGGGCGCCCGGCGCGGCGCCGGCCGCCGGGGCCTCCGGCCGATGGGATCAAGGGTCGTCGTGGATCGGCGGTTCCGTTTGCGGGCA
>CAINHV010000174.1 GCA_903848965.1 uncultured Opitutia bacterium
CGACGGAGCTCGGCCCTCCACTCATTTCTTTCCCGAACAAGTCTTCCCCACCCCACCCTATGATCTCCCCGCTTTCCGCCCTCCGCTCTCCGCCCTCCGCCATCCGACTCGCCCTCGCCCTCGGCACCGCGACCCTTGCCTTCGGCCAGGCCACGACCGCCTTCCGCTCGGGCCCCCCGCCCGCCACCGCGGCCTCCGAGTTGCAGGTGTTGCCCGGCTTCAAGGCTGAGTTGCTCTATTCCGTGCCGCGTGAGGATCAGGGCTCGTGGGTGAGCCTCGCGGTAGATCCCAAGGGACGCCTCATCGCCGGCGACCAATACGGCGGACTCTACCGCATCACGGTTCCGCCCGTCGGCACCTCCACCGGCACCAAGGTCGAACTGCTCACCGCCAACATCGGCGGCGCGCACGGCCTGCTCTATGCCTTCGACAGCCTTTATGTGATGGTCAACGAGCGCCGCGAACGCGGCCTGTGGCGGCTGCGCGACACCGACGGCGACGATCAGTTCGACGATCTCAAACTGATCCGCCCCATGAGCGGCACCGGCGAGCACGGCACCCACGCACTCGTCCTCAGTCCCGACGGAAAATCGATCACCTTCGCGAACGGCAACTTCACCAAGCTGCCCGAGCGCTGGGAGAAATCGCAGCCGGTCGCCTGGGGCGAAGACCATCTGCTCCCGCGCATGTGGGACGCCCGCGGCCATGCCCGCGGCCTGCTGGCTCCCGGCGGCTATGTCGGCCGCATCGATCCCGACGGCAAGAACGTCGAGATTCTCACGATCGGTTTCCGCAACGCCTTCGACATCGCCTACGATCAGAACGGCGAGCTCTTCAGCTACGACTCCGACATGGAGTGGGATCAGGGATCGCCGTGGTACGTTCCCACCCGCGTCGTCCATGCGGTGGGCGGCGGCGAATTCGGCTGGCGCAGCGGTGCGGGTCGCTGGCCCGCGTATTATGCCGACAGCCTGCCGGCCACGCTGAACATCGGGCCCGGCTCGCCGACCGGCGTGACCTTCGGCACGACGTCCAAATTTCCCGCCAAGTACCAGCGCGCATTCTTCGCGAACGACTGGACCTATGGCACGATGTACGCGGTCCACCTGATCCCCGACGGCTCGACGTTCCGCGCGGAGAAGGAGGAATTTGTTTCCGGCAAGCCGCTGCCGTTGACCGATCTCGTGATCCACCCGCAGGACGGCGCCATGTATTTCGCCGTCGGCGGCCGCCGCACCCAGTCCGCGCTCTACCGCATCACCTATGTCGGCACCGAAAGCACCGCACCCGCCGCCGTCCCGCCGCCCAACGCGGATGCCGTCCTGCGCCGTTCCCTCGAAGCCCTCGCGACCCCGGGCGGGCCGAAGGCGCTCGACACCGCCTGGCCGCATCTCGCCAGCCCCGATCGCTTCGTCCGCTTCGCGGCCCGTCGCGTCCTGGAGAACCAGCCCGTCGATCAATGGGCCGACCGCGCGCTCTCGGAGTTGCTCCCGCAGGCGTCGATCGAGGCGCTCATCGCCCTCGCCCGCATCGGTGACAAATCGCACCAGCCCCGTCTGCTCGAGGCACTCGGCCGGATGGATTTCAACCGGCTCCCCGCGGAACTCCGGCTCCCGCTGCTCCGCGCCTGGCAACTCGCCTTCACCCGGCTCGGCCGGCCCACCCCGGAAATTACCGCCGGCGTCGCGGCGAAACTCGAACCGCTGTACCCGCATGCCGATCCGCTCGTCACCCGCGAACTCGCCGCCCTCCTGATCTATCTCGAGTCGCCGACGGTTGTCGCGAAGACCCTCCCGCTGCTGTCGGTCGCCGAAGCCGTCACCGATGAATATCCCTCCGAGTCCCTGCTCGCCCGCAACGATCGCTACGGCCCCGCGGCCCATGGCGCGGGGGTGACGCGTCCGGATCGCCAGCAGATCGCGCTGGCTTACTCATTGCGTAACGCGACCGCCGGTTGGACGCCGCAACTGCGAAAGGATTATTTCGCCTGGTTCCCCCGCACCGCCGGCTGGCGCGGCGGCGCGAGCTTCGGCGGTTTCATGAAGAACATCCGGGCCGAGGCGCTCGCCCTCGTCCCGGACGCCGCCGAACGCTCCACGCTCGATGGACTCTCCAAGATCACCGAGGGGCTGAAGATGCCCAATACCGTCGCGCCCAAGGGCCCCGGCCGCGCCTACACGCTCACCGAGGCCACCTCGCTGGTCGAAGGCAACCTGCGCGGGCGCAACCACGCGCAAGGCCGCGCGATGTTCAACGCCGCCGCCTGCACGCTCTGCCACCGCTTCAACAACGAGGGCATCGCCGCCATCGGGCCCGACATCAATGCGGCCGGCCGGCGGTACAGCATTCGCGATCTCCTGGAGAACATCATCAGCCCGTCCGCGGTGATCAGCGACCAGTACGGTAGCGAGCAGTTCGAGAAGAACGACGGCACGGTCGTCGTCGGCCGCGTGGTCGCCGCCGAGAACAACGGCCTCGTGCTCCTGACCAACCCGCTCGTGCCCGACGACCAGCAGCGAATCATGCTCGCCGACATCAAGTCACGGCAGCCCTTTGCGACCTCGATGATGCCCCCGGGTCTGATCAACAGCCTTAATCCCGACGAACTGCGCGACCTGGTGGCCTACATCCTCAGCGCCGGAAATCCGAACGATCCAATGTTCAAGTAAGGCGGCGCGCCTTGGCGGCGTGGCATGGGTCGTTTAAGTTAAATTGTTTCCGACAAGACGTCGTGGGCGCGCACAAGGCCCGCCCCTACAAAATGCGTGTAGGGGCGTGGCTCGTCCACGCCCGGCTGCGGCATTTCTTAATCCGCCTCAAAATTTCCACTCTACGCCCCCGAACGCGGCGGCCCCGAGCGCCGGATAACCGTTCACTTCCTCGTAGCGCTCATCGAGCAGGTTCTCGATCCGCGCCTTCACCGCGAGTCGCGGCGACACCTGCCACGTGGCATGCAGCCGGACGACACTGAAATCCTCCGCGTCGATTTGCGCGAACGTCTGCGCGTGCACATCGCGGCGATTGGCCGCCACCGTGACGCCCACCCCGGCGAGCACCCCGCCGCCAAACTCGCGCAGCAGATCCACGCTCGCCGACTGCCGCGGTCGACGCAGCAGCCGGCGCCCGTTCGTGAGGTTGTCCGCCTCGAGATAAGTGAAGCCGACCCGCGCCTCGATCGCCGAAGGCAGCGTCACTTGCGTGGAGAACTCGAGTCCCCGGGTGCGCGCCCGCTGGATATTCTCCACGCTCCGGAAATTCGGCGTGCTCGCGATCAGGTTGGTCAGCGCGGTGTCGAACCACGTCGCGCTGATCGTCCCCCGGCCGGCGGCCAGATAATAGTCGAGCCCCGCATCCCAGCCGCGCGCCCGCTCGGGCCGCAGGTTCGGGTTGCCCACGTAGAAGGCGCTCTGCCCATAGAGATCGAGAAAGCTCGGCGACCGGAACGCCGTGCCGAAACTCGCCCGCACCTTCAGCGCCGGCCGCGCCAGCCAGGCCGCCGTCAACCGGCCCGTCGTGGCCCGGCCGAAGGTGTCGAAGTCGTCGTTGCGCAGCCCCGCCGTCAGAAACAGATCCTCGCGCGGCGACCACTCGTCCTGCGCGAAGATCGCCCCGAGCCGCTGCTGTTCGTTGATGTTGCCGAACCCGGTGTTCCGCGTGTGCGCCGCCTCCGCCATCACGCCGGCCGTGGTCCGGTGGCGATCAAATCCCGTGTAGCTGGCCTGGCCGTCGATCACCGCGCGGCGATTCCGCACCAGCGTGTAGTCGGTGCTGCGGCCCGCCCGCGGGCTCACCGCCGTGTAACGCCGATCCTGTCCGCCGAGCGACACCCGCGCCGTCCAGTGCGGCCGAAAAGTCAGCTCCGCAAACGTCGTCACGAGCACGTTGTCCTCGCCCTCGACATTGTCGGGATCGTTCGTGAACCGCGTCCCCGGCGACCCATACGCGCCATGAAACCAGCGGAGGGTGGTCCCGACCGCGACGCGTTCGTCGAGCGTCCGGTCGAGGCGCAGGGTCAGGTTGGTGGAATCAAAGCCGTTGTTCGGTCGCGCATTGTCGGTGTGCCCGCCTTGGAGCGCAAAGTTCCAGGCACTGGGGCCGCGCTGCCCCTGGCCACTGACGCTCCCCTGCCAGGTCCCGAAGCTGCCCCCTTCCAAGGCGACGCGGCCGGACGGGGCGCCCTCGCCCCGTTGCGAGTGCAACAGAATGACGCCGCCCACGGCCTCGCCGCCGTAGAGCGTGCCCTGCGGCCCATGGGCCACCTCGAGGCTGTCGCAGGCACTGACACAGGCGCCGCCGAGAAAGACGCCGTAGTCGGTATTCGGATCGTTGATGCGGATGCCGTCGACGACGAACAGCGCCTGGTTCGAGTTGGCACCACGCAGGAAAAGGGAGGTCAGCCCGCCGCGGGCCCCCGAGGTGAACAACGGGCTGCCGGGCGCTCCGCCCAACGCCGCCCCGAGCGAACTGATCTGGCGGCGCGCCAGGTTCTCCACGGAGATGACGTCGACGACCGAACCGAGGGTCTCCCGCGTCGCCGGCGTCCGGGTGGCGGACGTCGTGAGCGGTTCGAGTCGAACCGGCGCCGAGGCGCCGAAGGCAGAGGAGAACGCAGAGCCGAGCGCGAGGGCCACGACCAGCAGGCCCGCGCGGGAGCGCAGGACGCGAAGAGATGATTTCATGGTGGTCAGGATCAGGCAGGACGCGGCGAACCGCGCCTCAGGCAGGCGGCGAAAAGAGCAGGACCACGAAATCGGGGCGCCACTCTCACGCTTCATTTTGGCGATGAAGTTTTCGCGGCGGACCGGACCCACCCGAAGGCGAGGCCGGCCAGACGCGTGAGCATCCCGGGGTTGGTGTTCGGACTCCGCATATGTCGCGCGCGGCGCGGACGA
>CAINHV010000175.1 GCA_903848965.1 uncultured Opitutia bacterium
GAGCTCAGGGAAGAGCATAATGCCGAAGCCCATCCGGTGATTGTAGGCCTCGATCACGACGAGCGAGGTGTGGGCCAGGACGTCCGTCGCTCCGGCGAGGATTTGCTCCTCGAAGCCGTGGGTATCGAGCTTGAGAAAATAGGGTGCCACCAGCGCGTGCGTGGCGGCGATTTCGTCGAGCGTGCGGGCCGGGACGACGACGTCGTGCTCCGAAAACGCCGTGTGCGCCGCCAGGCCGCCGAAAAGATCGCCGGCATGAAAGTGCACTTGCCCGGGTTTGTCCGCGGCGGCGCAAATCGTGTAGCGCACGCGGGGATTTTCCGTCGCGAACGCCGCCAGCGCCGGCTCATGTTCCCGCCGGGCCTCCACGAGAAAATACGCACACGTCGGAAAATGCGGCAGCACTTCCCGCGTCCACATGCCATTCGACGCGCCGACGTCGATGACGGTCTTGAATTCGATCCCATACCGCCCCAGCCGGTTCAGAAAACCTCCGAGGGTTGGCTGGGTTTCCGTCACAGGACGGAAACCTAAATTGGATTTCGGCGCAGCCGGAATCCGCCGGAGGATGCAAAAGTGGCCGGCGCACGGGAGCGGCTTCACCAGTTCGTAGCGATCCTGATGCTGCGCGATGAATTCGTCGACGGCGGTCTTGGCCCCGGTGGAGAAGAAGTCGTAGTCGTCGACCACGATCCCGCCGCCCGGGCTCAGGTGGCGATCGAGATAGGCGAGCGCGTGGGCGATCGGCTCGTAGAAATCGAAGTCCACGTAGGCAAAGCACACGGTCGCGGGCCCAGAACCCTCGCGCAGCGTGTCACCGACCAGGCCGGCGCAAACGTGGTAGCGCTCCGGGGAAAAGCCGATCTGCGCGAGGCGGGTTTCGACCTCGGCGGAATCGCAGCGCATCTCGCCCTCGTATTTTTCGATGCTGCCGAGTCCGAAGATGTCGTCCTTCAACTGATCCTTCGGCGACGGCTTCGGCAGGCCGGCGAAGGAGTCGTAGAGCCAGAGATGCTTCGAGGTGCTGCCGAATTCGTTCGCGAGCAGGGCGGAGGTGGCGCCCTGGGCGACCCCGAATTCACAGACGTCACCGGGCTGGGCGAGGGCCCGGTGCAATTCGGAGAGGATGTACATCGCCTCGGTGATGCCGGTCCCGAGCAAGCGGGCCATCAACTCCACGCGACCGGACCGCTCCGGCAGCGCGGGAAAGAGCAGGGTCCGAAGCCCATCATGCATCTCGCGCACGAGCGGCGGATACTTGAGGGCGGTGTTCGGTTCGAGCGGAGTCATGCAGCAATCGCAAGCCCCCAGCGCACCGGGGATGAATCGGCGAGGCAACGGCAATTCCCCTTCGATTGGCCGTGGAATGATAAGCCCCGGATTAACCACGAAGACACGAAGACACAAAGGGCTCAATCAGTCGGACTCGAACAAGGACCCGGCGACGACCCGACGGATGCCGTCCTTTAGGATTGGTACGTTGAAGTTGATGAGCAGCCCTAGTGACCTTCGACTTAGGCGGAGGTAGGTCAGGATTTGTGCCTGATGAATAGCGGTAATTTCGGCCACTGACTTGAGCTCCAGAATAAGTTGGTCCTCCACGATGAGGTCCGCTCGAAAGCCGCAGTCAAGGGCGACGCCTTTGTACACGACTGGAATCGGATGTTGGCGGACGAAAGGAATGGCGGATGATCTAAGCTCGTGACTGACCGCCTCCTCGTAGACGGATTCCAGCAATCCAGGTCCGAGGTTTCTATGCACCTCCAGACACAGGCCTATTACTCGGTAGCTTAGGTCATTAATTCGATTTCCGATCGGGCTCGCGGTTTGGAGATTCATCCGACGCGGTAGCTAGACCGCCCGAATCACCAGAATAAACCTTACAAACGCCCCGAATTAGGGTGTCGGACCAGTCCGCGTGAAACCCAGAGTTTGGACAGGATGGACAGGATTCGGCTCCCTAGCTCCGGCTCTGTGAGCTTCGTGCCTTCGTGGTTAAACCGGATTGGAATCAGCCAACCGGCTTCCGTTCCTGCTTCCACAGTTCCGCCACCGTCCGCCCGTGCGCGGCGACGTCCCGGTGGTAGCGCTGCACGATGTCGTCGAACGAGCGCGGACGGACGAGTTTCATGAACCAGCGGTTGAGCGTGTTCAGGATCGCGGCCCGTGTTTTGCGGGCGTCGGCGGAGGAATCCGGCGTGGCGCCCCACGGCGCGGCGTTGATCGTCTTGATCACGAACTCCAGCGAGTAGATCCAGATGCACCGTCGCGCGGGCAGCAGGGGGCCCGGGCCGGGATTGGCGGCCAGAACGCCCATGATTTCCCACCATCGCGCGAGGCCGCCGGAATTGGTCTTCGTCTGGGGATGATCGCGATTGGCCGCGAGGAAGTGGGGCAGCCGACGCCCGCGCAGGCCGGCGGCGAAGAACCGCGTGAGCCACTGGTAGTCGAGGAACCAGCGCAGCTCCGCCCGCAAGGGACCGACCCGTGCCAGCGCCGCGCGGCGGACAAAGAGCGTGGGCTGACAGATGTAGTCGTGCGAAAAGAGGAACCGCTCCCGCGTGCAGTCCTCGGTGAAAAGATTCGGCGTCAGGATCGTGCCTTCCTGATCGATCTCCAGCGCGTCGCCGTAAACGAAGTCGAGCGACGGATCGGCGGTGAATGCAGCCTGCACCCTCGCGAAGGCGCCGGGGAGGTAGGTGTCATCGGAGTTGAGCCAGGCGACGATCTCGCCCTGCGCGGCGGCGAGGCCCTGGTTGATCGCATCGGCCTGGCCCTTGTCCTTGCGGCGCTGCCAGGTGATGCGTCCGGCGTAGCGCTCGAGAATGGCCGGAGTGTCGTCGGTCGAGAGGGAATCCATGACGAGCACCTCCAGGTCGCTGACGCCCTGATCGAAGATGCTGCGCAGCGCGATGTCGATCCACCGCCCGTGGTTGTACGTCGGCATCACAATGCTGAACCGGGGAGGACTCATGGGGCTGGTGCGGGCGATCGCCCCTGGCTTTTAACCACGAAGGCACGAAGGCACGAAGGACTGGCAGGGTCCAAACCGGCGCTTTGTGCCTTTGTGCCTTCGTGGTTCAAGGTTTGGCGATTTTCGCGTTTAGGCCGTAATGCGGTCGTAGTTCGCGGGGATTCTGGTGCGCGTCGCCAGCAAGGCGGCGGCAACGCGTGATTCGCGTTGCGTGAGCTGCGTTCGCGGAACGAGAGAGCGTGGCAGCCGAACCCGTTCGTTGTACCAGGCGCGGAGCGGATGGTGGCGGCGTCGGGCCAGGGCGAAGGCCGCGAGATGGCCGTCGATGAGCCGACGCACGGTGAACGCCTCGAGTCGCGCGCGGCCTGCGTTGATCAACCGTTCCCGTAGCGGCGCATCGGTCGTGACGCGCTGGATCGCCGTGGCGATGGAATCGGGCCGGGCGGCCTCGAAGTAGAGAGCCGACCGCTGTGCCACGTCGGGCTGGCTCGTGTTGGCGCCGCACGCGATGGGACAGCCCGTCTGCATGGCCTCCAGCAGCGGAATGCCGAAGCCCTCGAAGAGCGAGGGGAAGACGAGGGCTTGGGCGTGGCGGTAGAGCCAGCTGATTTCCTCGCGCCGTACCTTGCCCAGGTGCGTCACCCGATCGGCCACGCCGGCGTCCGCGACCGCGGCCTGCCATTCGGTCTCCCGGCCCAGCAGGCTGCCCGTGCAAACGAGGTTGATGGTCCCGCCCTGGCGTTTCACGAGGGTCATGGCCTCGAGCAGCGCGCGGTGATTCTTGTGCCGCCAGAAATTGGCCGGATAAAAGACAAACGGTGTCTCGAGCAGTCCCGTTGCGTCGTTCGGTTTTTCCGGCGCCGGCAGCGCATCCGGCACGTGAGGCACGATCCGAAACTTGCGCCGGGGCACGCCCACCAGTTGCGCGGCCATCTCGCGCGTGAACTCGGAAATCGCGATCACCGCGTCCGCCATGCGCAGGGACCAATCGTAGTGGAAAAAACGTTCCGCATGTTCCTTCGGCGTGAAGAACTCCGGATAGAAGCGCTCCTGCATGTCGTGAAACGTGAGGACCGAGGGCTTGCGGACCGGGCGCGGCCAGAGGGTGCCGAAGGGACAGAAGTAGACGTCGATCTGGTCGAAGTGCTGCAGCGCTTCCTCCTGCGTCTGTAGTCGGATTTCGTGCCGGCGGGACTCGGGTGGGAGGGTGGCAAGCAGCGGCTCGTTGTGCGCAAAACTGAACAGCACCATCGGGTGCTCCGGAGCGAACTCGGGCCAGTGGCGCAGCAACGTCAGCACGTAGTTCGTCACGCCGCCATTGTCCGGCGCGAGGAGGTTCAGTCCGATCCCGATTCTCATGACGCGAAGGTCCCGC
>CAINHV010000176.1 GCA_903848965.1 uncultured Opitutia bacterium
CATCGGGTCGAAGACATTGAACATGTAGATGCCGTCGATGCCCGCGGCCCAGAGGTTCATGGCCTGGCCGCGGCGGCTCAGCACGGAGTTGCGCAGCTTCTTCGCCTCCGGGAGACGGCGGATGCGCGCCTCGTCGACCGAGGAGTAAACCTTCACGCCATATTTTCGCCCGAGGGCGGTGCTGTATTCCCACGGGTTGAGCTGAAAATATCCGCCGACCGTCATCAGGTCGAGGAGGTCGGACTTGAGCCAATGTTCAAGGTCGAGGCCGATGGCCCGGCAATACTCGACGGAGTCCGGCAGGCGCACGGAAATGAGGATGGGGCGGCCGCGTTGCTGGCCGGCGGCGTCGGCCGCGACTCGCACGCGCCGCATCAAATCGGTCATTGCCGCGCGGTCCGAGTCGGTTGCGGGTCGGCCCAGGGTGTTGGATTTGAACAGGACCGGGAAGCGGTTGAAGTCGAGTTCGATGCCGTTGACCTCGTAGTTCTGGACGACCTCCTCGATGATCCGGAACACATAGTCGCGCACTGCGGCCTGGCCATAGTCGACTCCAGACCAGCCGCCGATTTTGGGCGGATTTTCATCCGTGCCGAACAGGAACTCGGGATGATCGAGCTTGAAGCGGTTCGACCGAAACATGATCGGTCCCCAGGCGTAATTGGTGTTGGCGTCGTGAATATCGTTCATCCGCATCGACCAGAACACCTCGATGTTATTCTTCCGGCCGAACTCGATCATCACCCGCAGCGGATCGATCCCGGCCTCGAGGAGGGCATGGGTTTGATTGCGGGCGAAGTGGCCCTCCCGGGTGTCGAACATCTGCCCGACCTTGGTGTGGTGGGTGAACAGGCCGAGGCCGGATCCCCAACTGGAATAAAAGATCGTGCCCACGTGCGAACCGGCGAGACCGGCAGTCCGGGCCTGGAGCAGGCTGGCGACGGTCGGCTCCTTCATCTCATAGACGGGTTCGTTCCCGTCATTGTTGAAGATGAGCGCCCGTGTCCGATTGGCGGCTTCCTGGCGGAGGGCCTTCATCGAGTCGGCCGCGCTCAGCGGTGCCACGAGCGCGAGGGCCAGGCACGCGCCGACCTTTAGACGCCGCGCCAGTTGGCGATTAATCGGGAGGAAGCCTCGGTGGGGGGCGGCGGAGTTGCTGGCACGCATCGGGGGCATTCCACGGAGTATGATGACGCCGAGACGTCGTCGAGCGTTTGCCGGTGAAGGATCGGGAAAGCGGCGGCACGAGTTCCGCGCGACGAAGGGTCCTGCAATTTCCGCGGCCAAAGTGCAGCTTGAAGTACTATTCTGGCGAACGTACCCTCCAGCATCCGTTGAACTTTCGAACCCCGAATTCCCTCACGTTTTCGACCCGACGGAGGGAAAACTGCGGCGGGCGCGGTACAGGCGGGGGGCATCTTTGCCGCCGCGTCGCGTGGGTCGGCTTTACCTCTCCTGGAAGTGGGCGTCGCCTTTCAGACGCGGGACCTGGTTGGTCTTTGCGCGGGAAATCTACCGGCGCCAGAGATAGTATATGAAGGCCGCTGATTTTTTCGCCCTCCCGCCCTCGCTTGCGACGTTTGCGCCGCATTTCTCGCCCGAGGCTTTGCCGTGGACCTGGATTCCCGAAATCGGCAGGGCGCTGGCCGCGATCGAGGGCGCGCCTCAGCCGCACCCGGTGCCGGCGGGCGTGCACGTCGAGGGCCCCGTTTGGATCCACCCGAGCGTCAAGCTGCCGCACTTTGCGACCCTGATTGGCCCCTTGTGGATCGGGTCAGGCACGGAAATCCGGCCTGGCGCCTACCTGCGCGGCAACGTGATTGTCGG
>CAINHV010000177.1 GCA_903848965.1 uncultured Opitutia bacterium
CGAGATTTGTCCGCGTGGCAAAGGGGATGAAATAGCGGGCGCGATCGAGGGCGTAATTCTTGCGGAGCCGCGTGACGACCGCGGGCTTGGCGTCCGGCGGCAGCCGCACGAGCCCGGGATTCGCCACCGCCAGGGCGTCCAGTCGAGCGTACTCCGTGTTATAAGCTGCGAACGAAGCGGCGACGACGGCACTCCACCTCCCGGCGAGGTCTGCCGGGATCCCAAGTTCCTCGGCCGTGGGAACATTCGCGGCGTCCATCGTGATGTATCGCGTGCTTGATTCCTGACCGTCGGCCATCGTGGCGATCTCGAAAATTTTATACGCGAGCCACATCGACACATCGTCGAGCGCGACGGCGAGCCCGCCGGTCAGCCCGCCAATCGAGGCGTGACCGTAGTCGACGAACTTCAGGATCCGGTCGATCGACGCATCCGGATTCGCGAGGTCCACCTTCGCGAGGATGGCGGCGAGGCCTTCGTTGCTGCGCGAGTAGCGGGCGAGGACGGACGCCAGCAGCTCGGGGGTGACCTTGGGGCAATCCGCCGCCGTGGGTGGAGGAACGAGGGCGAGACCGGTGATGCGCATCAGGTGGCCGCAAAAAGGCACAAAAGGCACCCAAAGGGAAAGCGCGAAACGAACCCGGCCCCGCCTTCGCGACCTACCCTCACCGCATCGTCAGCCACTGGCCCAGCGGGCCCTGGTAGAAACCGAGGCCGATCGAGGCGAGGGCGAGCGCGGCGAGCGCGAACTTGGCGGTCCGGCTGGGCGCCGTGCGGGCAGGATTCGGGGCCGTTTCGCCGGAGGGCGACCAGGCGTCGAAGAAGGCCGCCTTGATCCACCCGAAGTAGTAATAGATCGAGATCACCACGCCGGTCGCGGCGATTGCGAGCAGCCAGCGGGCGCCAGCTTCGTAGGCCGCAATGAAGACGAAGAATTTCCCCATGAAGCCCGCGAGCGGCGGAATGCCAGCGAGCGAGCCCAGCCCCACGGCGAGCACGGTCGCGAGGAAGGGATTCTGCCGCGCGAGTCCCGCGTAGTGATCGAGCTGCTGATCCGCATCGTCGGTTCCGGCCACATGGACCATCACGCCAAACACCGCGAATGACGCGATGAGGTAGGCGAACAGATAAAAATAGATCGCCCCGACCGCATGCGGCGAGACGGTCGACGCCATCACGCCCAGGAGGAGGAAGCCTGCGTGGGCCACCCCCGACAGGCCAATCAGCCGCTTCACGTTGCTCTGCGTCAGCGCGGCGATGTTGCCGAAGATGATCGTTGCCGCCGCCATCGCGGTGAGGGCCGGGGTCACCAGCCAGCCATAGGCCAGGAATGGTCCACCGGGCCCGCAGAGTCCAAGGAGCACGGCGAAACCGGCCGCCTTCGAGGCGACGGCGAGAAACGCGGTCACGGGCGTCGGGGCACCTTGATAGACATCCGGCACCCAAATCTGGAAGGGAAAGGCACCGATCTTGAAGGCGACGCCGGCCAGGACCAACGCGATGCCCAGGCTCGCCACAAACTCATGCGGGTTCGCGGCGAGAAACCGGCCGAGTTCGTCGTAGTTGAACGCCTCGGAGGTGTGCGACGGCAGGGCCGGGTTGCCCGCGACACCGTAGAGGAGCACGATGCCAAAAAGCAGCAACCCCGAGCTCAGCGCGCCCATCACGAGGTACTTCAGGCCGGCCTCGAGCGAGGCCGTGCTCGTCCGGAAATACGCAACGAGGATGTAGAGGCCAATGGTCACCGTCTCGAGCGCGACGAAGAGCAGGACGAAGTTGTTGCTCTGCGCCAGCAGCATCATCGCGGCCGTGACCACCAGCACGATGTGGTAGAACTCGATCCGCGGCATCGACTGCTTCGCGAGGCTCACGCGGGCGAGCAGGAACACCAGCAGCGCACAAAGGAGGAAGAACACCCGAAGCAACTGCCCGCCCGTACTGTGCTGCAGGAGGCCATTGAACGTCTCGGCCCCCGCGCTGACCGACTGCCAATCGAAGAGGACTCCCAACAAGGTCCCGAGCACGCCGGCCGCGGCGACATCCGGGATGATCGCGTGCAGTCGCTTGGGCAGGATGATCTCGAGGCCGAGCAGGAGCAGCGCAAGGCACCCGAGCATCAGCTCGGGAAAAATGGCGCTCCAGAGATTGTCCGCTGCGGCGAATTTGACGGCTTCGAGGGTCATTCCGAATAAGCGCTTACTTCAGTTCCGGGCCGCCGTTTGGGCCGCGGGCTGGAGGGTGGTGTTGATGGCGGTCGACATCGACTTGGGCCAGAAGCCGACCCAGAGCAGCGCGGCCAGCAGCACGAGGGCGGGCCATTTCTCCGCCCAGGTGAGATCGGTGACGGGATGCTTCGCGGCCACTTCTGCGAAGTGCGGCGCAGGCTGGCCGAAAAACACCTTGGCCACCGAGCGCAATCCGTAGATCGCGGAGATCACGACGCCGGCCACCGCGAGGACCGTGATGAGCGGGGAGAAATTCCAGAGGGCGACGAAGATGGCGAGTTCGCCCCAGAAGTTTGCGAAGCCCGGCAGGCCGATGCTCGCGAATGTCGCCGCGACAAAGAATGCCGCCATCACGGGCGCCTTCGTGGCCAGTCCGCCCATGTCGTCCATCGTGAAGGTATGCGTCCGGTGATGCACCGTTGTGGCGAGGAGGAACAGCAGCGCCACCGAGAACCCGTGGGCGACCATCATCAGGACCACGCCGCCGACGCCGAGCATGGACCCGGTCGCGATCCCAAGGAAGGCGTAGCCCATGTGCATCACGGAGCTGTAACCGATCATCTGCTTGAGGTCGCGCTGGGCGATGGTGATGAAGCCGACGACGAGCACATTGCCGATCACGGCCAGCCAGGCCAGCGGATGCGACCAGTGGGTCAGACCCGCCGGCAGGAGCGGCAGCGCGATCTGGACGAGGCCGTAGAGGCCGAACTTCTTCAGCACGCCCGCGTGGAGCATCGCGGCGGAACTGGGCGCGGCGCCGTAGCCGAGCGGGGCCCAGGTATGGAGCGGCCAGAGCGAAACGAGGATGCCGAAGCCGAACATCAGCAGGCCGAAAATGTTGTTCTGCACCGTCTCGCCGAGCGGATGCGCCCCGAGATGATTCCGCAGGGCAATCAGATCGAAGCTGGTCGCGCCGCTCTTCACATAGAGCGCGATCAGGCCGATCAGCGAAAGCATCGCGCCGGCGGTGAGGTAGATCGTCATCTTCATCGCCGCGTAGCTGCGGTCCCGGCCACCCCAGATGCCGACCATGATGAAGGTCGGGATCAGCGCGAGTTCGTGGAAGAAGTAGAAGAAGAACACGTCCACGCTGGCGAACACCCCCATCAGGCCGCCGAGCATGATCAGCAGCAGCATGAGATAGACCTTCAGCCGCTCGGCGCCGGATTGCAGCGCATAGAGCCCGGCGGCGAACCCGACGACGCCTGCGAGCACGAAGAGCGGCAGCGAGATGCCGTTGAGGCCGAGCTGCAGGCTGATGCCGAGCACTTCGAGCCCGGTCGGATAACGCGTCAGGAACGCGTAGCCGCCGATCTGCGTCGCCGCGGAAAAGTGCCACCACGTGTGCAGCGCCATGAGCAGCGGGATCGCGAAGGCGACGTAAGCCAGCCGCACGGACCAGCGCTTCGGCAGGCCGAAGGCAATGGCCAGCGCCAGCGCCAGGGGCGCCACGATCGCAATGAGAAGTGGATCGAAGCCGAAGTTCATGGGGTTGGAATCCGCGGACCCTGACGACAGACGACAGAGGACGGAGGACAGACAGGAAGTGCAGCAGCACAGCGCATTCTGCCGCCGTCCGCCCTCTGCCCTCTGCCCTCGACGAGCAGCCGTGCCATGAAACGTGAGAATGTTTCGAAAGTGCTCATCGGTTCAAAACGGCAGCGCCCCCGTGGCGAACGCCCAGAGCGCGACCACGCCGAGCAGGAACCAATAAACGTAGGCGTTGAGATTGCCCACGTGCAGCGCGCGCGCGCCGAGCCCGACCAGCCCGACCACGCCGGCGATTCCCCGGACGATCATGCCCGCGAGGAAAATCTGCTCGATGAAGTTAATCACCATCGCGAAGCGCTGCTGAATCTTCGCGACGTAGAAATCGTAGAGGCGATCGAAGGAGACCTTGAGGGCGGCGAGCAGGCTGAAGATCGCGGGCGATTTCTCCGCCAGGGCGTCCGTGGTCGCCGGACGGTAAACCACGAAGGCCGCCCCCGCGCCGAGGATCATGACGACGAGGCTGACGACCAGGATGGTCAGGCCGTGCGCATGCGGAATCTGCGACCACACGCCGTCGAAGGCAGGTCCGTAGATTCCAGTGTAGCCACCCACCGCCGAAAGAATCGCGAGCACGACGAGCGGCAGCGTGAGGGAGAGCCCGCCTTCGTGCGCGTGCGACGCTTCGTCGCTCCGGGGCTGGCCGAGGAAAACGAGGATCCAGAGGCGCACCATGTAGAACGAGGTAAGCACCGCGGTGAACGCGAGCACGGCGAAGACCGCCTTGTTCTTCTCGAGGGCGAGATACAGGATCGCATCCTTGGAGAAGAAGCCCGCCGCGACGTAGGGCATGCCGATGATCGCGAGCACGCCGACCGTGAAGGTCACGAAGGTCAGCGGCATCTTCGACTTCAACCCGCCCATCTTGAAAATGTCCTGCTCGTGGTGGCAGCCGTGAATCACGGAGCCGGAGCCGAGGAACATCAGCGCCTTGAAGAAGGCGTGCGTCGTGAGGTGAAACATCGCCGCACCGGCGCCGGCCGCGATCAGCATCGTGTGCGTCGTGCCGCCCATCTCGTGGGTGATGCTCAGCGAACCGAGCCCGAACGCGGCGACCATGTACCCGAGCTGCGAGAGCGTGGAGTAGGCGAGGACCTTCTTGATGTCGCGCTGGGTGATGGCGCAGAGCGCGGCATAAAGCGCCGTCGCCGTGCCCACCCACATAATCACGTTGAGCGCCTCCGGAATCATCAGGAACTGAATCCGGCACAGCATGTAGATGCCGGCCGCGACCATCGTCGCCGCATGGATCAGCGCCGACACCGGAGTTGGGCCTTCCATGGCGTCGGGGAGCCAGACATGCAGCGGAAGCTGCGCCGATTTGCCGACGGCTCCACAGAAGAGGAGCAGCGGGATTCCGACCGACAACGCCGAACCGCCTTCGACCAGTTTCGCCATCGCATCGAGGTTCGTCGTGCCGAAGCGCGTGTAGCACCAGACGATACCGAGCAGGAAGCCGAAGTCGCCCACCCGGTTCACGATAAAGGCCTTCTTCGACGCCTCGGCCGCCGCGGGCCGATCCAGGTAGTGATTGATCAGGAGCCAGGAGCTGAAACCGACCAGCTCCCAGTAGATGAACATCATGAAAAGATTGTCGGCGAAAACGATGCCGAGCATCGAGAACATGAA
>CAINHV010000178.1 GCA_903848965.1 uncultured Opitutia bacterium
ACCCTCGGCATCGGCCGGGCGGATCACGATGGTGAGGGCCGGGTCATCACCGCCGAGTACGACGACTTCTACCTCGCCAATGTCTATCAGCCCAATTCGCAGCGCGGCCTGACTCGGCTCGATTATCGCACGCAGGAGTGGGATCCGGCCTTCTTCGCCTGGCTAAAGAAACTGGAAATGAAGAAACCGGTGATCTTCTGCGGCGACCTCAATGTCGCCCACACCGAGATCGATCTGACTAATCCCAAGACGAACCGGCGCAACGCGGGGTTCACCGAGGAGGAGCGGGGGAATTTCACGCGGATTATCGAGGCCGGGTATGTGGACACCTTTCGCGAGTTTGAGCAGGGTCCGGGCCATTATTCCTGGTGGAGCCAGATGATGAACTGCCGCGCCCGGAACATCGGATGGCGCGTCGATTACTTCGTTGCCAGCGCCAAGCTCCGTTCGTCGCTGAAGCGGGCGTGGATCAGCCCGGAAGTCATGGGCAGCGACCATTGTCCCGTGGGTTTGGAAATCGCCTGAGCGCGCCTGTTTTTACGTCATGGCGAAACCCGAATTGAAAGAGCTCATGCTCCGCCGCCCGCGGCTGACGCTGGCCGCGGCGGAAAGCCTGACGTGCGGCCAGGTGCAGGCCGCGGTGGGCGCGATTTCGGGCGCCTCGGAATTCTTTCTCGGCGGCGTCACGGCGTACTCGCTCGACCAGAAGATCGCATTGCTCGGCGTGAACCGGCGGGCGGCGGCGCGTGTGAATTGCGTTTCGGCTGAGGTCGCGCAGGAAATGGCCCGGGGCGCGTGCCGGTTGTTCGACAGCGATCTTGGCGTGGCCACGACGGGCTACGCGGAGCCTTCGCCCGCCGATGGAGTCATCGCACCGATGGCCTGGTGGGCAATCGCCCATCGGCGCCGCGGCCGTTTTGTCGCCGTCCGCAGCGGACGCGTGGAGTGTCCCGGCGAACCGCGCATCGAGGTGCAGCAGATCGTGGCGGCGGCGTTGATCGCCGAGTTGGTCGCGTATCTGCGCGAGCTTCGGGGTTCGTAGCTCGACACACCGCAGCGCCAACACCCCCCGGCGCTGCGCGCCACCCCTCTCCAAGAGGGGATCGCAAGCCTGCGTTCCGAACGAACTCTCGGAGACGATACCCAAGCAGGGTTTGCTTCGATCCCCTCTCGAGCGGGGTGCCCGGCAGGGAGGGGTGTGTCACCTTTCGCCGCCTTCGGCCCTCACGTCACCGCGTTCTGCAGAAACTCGATCGATTCGCCGTTCGGGCCCTCGCAGAAGAAGACCCGAATCGGGAATGCACCCTTTCCGTTGGTCGTGGTCAGCGTGACGTCCTTCGGCTCGATCGTGATCTTGGCTCCGGCGGCGCGCACGCGGGCCGCGACGTCATCAAGCCGGTTGGTGCGAAACGCGAAGTGAAACACGCTGCCGTTCGGCGCGGGAAAATAGGCCAGATCCTCAAACACCTCGATGTAGTTGCCATCGCCGGTGTCGAGCATCACGGCCCGCTGGGGGGCTGCCCGCCAGGCGACCTTCTCGGTGCAGCCCAGGACGTCCTGGTAAAAAGCCATGGTCTTGTCCCAGTCACGCGTCTTGACGCAGACGTGGTGGAAACCGCCGTTGCCGCCGAGAATGGGGTTGGGCATAGAAAAAGGGATCGAAGGCGGCGCGTCGCGCGGTGGGAACCGGAGGCGAGGAGGACCGGCGTTGCGCCGCAACCTGCCGCGCTCACTCCTGCGCCGGCGGGACGATTACGGCGCCAGCTTCTGCATCAAGTTCATGATCGGCTGCACCTCGGCGATGGGCGTCACCCAATCGCTGTAAAGCAGCTCCGGCATCGTGTACTTGGTATTGTGGAGGACGAAGTTGGCTTTGTCGTTCCGCGAAAGGTGGCCCATTTTGACGGTGGCGCCGGCGTAGAGTCCGGTGCTCCTCGTGTAGACGAGAATCGGGCTGTTGAGAATCTCGGTGCGGTTGCGCTCGACTTCGGCGGCCCGGGGACCGGCGACGGCCTTGGCATCGATGCCGATATTGAAGCGGTTCTTGAACAACAGCCGCGGCGTGGTGGCGTCAGTGATCACCAGCACGCTTTCGATCGACTTGGCGCCGATTTGGAAACCCAAGCTCGCTTCGGCGGCATTCAGGAGCACGGGCACGCTCCAGCGGCCATCCGCCTTTTTGACCATGATCACGCCATAACCGTCCTGCACGCCGAGGAAGAAACCGGCCTTGAACTGGTTGATGATGATGACGGCCTTCGCCCGCTGCCACACCTCCGCCGGAATCGCCGTATCACGCCGAATTTGAAAGGTTTGCAGGATCGCCTCGCAGCTTTCGATGCGCCGCAGGTGGTCGTCATGGCTCGCCTCAGCCCGAACGGAAACGACGCCAAGGAGCGCAACAAGGGACAGGAGCAGGAATTTCTTCATGACGAGGCGAAATCTAAATTGAAGGGGAGTGTATGCACGGCCCGACGAAGTTGGAAAGCGCGGAGTGAACGCGTAGCCGGGACCCAGCCGCCTGCCCAAAGTTCCAGCGGCCCGCCCTCAATCCAACCCGCGCGCGGCCAGGTCGTCTTCATTCCAGCCGAGATAGTGTCCGAGTTCGTGGAGATAGGTGACGCGCACCTCGTCGCGAAAGATGTCCTCATCCTCGTCGGCGAAGTCCCACAGGTTGTCGAGATAGAGGAGAATCTGCGGCGGCGCGGGATCCGGATGCACGAGATCGGTGCCGTGGGGATTGCCCGTAAACAGCCCGAGGATGTCGGGATCGAAACCCTCGGCGAGCAGGTCGGCGGCCGGTCCGCGTTCGTAGTGCACCGCGACTTCGCGGGCCAGCGGGCGGATCTCCGGCGGCAACTGGCGCTGGGCGGCGCCGACGGTGTCCGCGGCGAGTTTCGTCCGGCGCTCGTGGTTGGAATTCATGGCCGCAGCTCGGCCGACAGATCGAGCTGCTCGAAGCGCGCGCCGAGCAGCCGCACGCCGGTGGCGATCTCGGCCACAAGCACGGCGAGGATCAGGCCCGCACTCGCGACGCTGCTCAAGGCGAGGGCGAGCGTTCCCTGCTGGCCGAAGAGAAAGGCGATCGCGAAGGGTACCGCCCCGGCGAACGCGGCGGGAATGAGGGCCGCCACCATCGTCAGCGTCTGCGCGAAGAAGAAGATCATCCGCTGGCCCACGACCTCCGGCCCGCCGCCGCGGTTCCGCGTGGTCTGAAACCACCCCGGAAAAAACAGCGCCGCCGCGTTGGGAACCAGCAGTTGGAGACTCACAAGAGCCGGCATAATCACGGCCAGCCCAAGCGTCCCGATGATCCGCACCGGCGGAGTCAGCCAGACCCAGTCGCGGCCGGGCGGAGGAAACGTGAGCGCCACCGTAAGCAGCGCCAGCCACAGGACGCCCGTGAGAATGGCCACCGGGGTGAGCAGCTCGCCGAGCACGATTTGCCAGCCGGGGAGGGGATAGGTCTTGAGCACGTCGGTGTGGCTGAGATCGCCCCGCAGATCCTGCCGGGCGAACTGGGGGCCGACGATCAAGACATAGACTGCAAACGCCGCCGCGACCGCGCCGGTCCCGGGCACCAACGCCGGCGCGATGGGTTGAGTGCGGAGCCAGGCCACGCTGGCGAGAATCAGGCCGGCACCGATCAGAAAGACCCGCCCCGTGAAATAGGGCCAGGTTGACAGCAGGTTCTTCCAGAAGAACGCGAGTTCCGGCCGTCCCACTCCCGCGAGGAGAAAGGGCCCTTTTCGCGCCGCCGGCGTCCTGCCGGGTCCGCTGCGATCTGGGGCCCGCCACCCGGTCAACTGCGCGGCCCGGCGTTGCGCATCGTCGACCGCGGCGTCCTCGAACGAAACCGCGGAACGAACGACCCACAGGTAGTGCACGGAAATCACGAGGAGGGCGGACGGCAGAATGAAGAGAAACGCGCGGCCATCCGCGGCGAGGAAGGGCCCGAGGACAGTCTTGAGCGGCCACAGCAACCAGGAGAGCGGGGCGGTTTCCGTGAGGCCGACCAGCCAGTACGCGAGCGGTTGGAGACTGGGCGCGGCCAGGGGCGCCGGCCAGCGGGCGTCGACGGGCAGGCGAAAAAACGTGATTCCGATCGCCGCGGCGACGAGGGCACAGACCAGCAGCCGCCGGCGCCACGGCCCGATTCCCCGATCGGCGAGTCGGGAGAGCGTGAAGTTGGCGCCGCTAAAATGAAGGTTCAGCGCCGAGAAGATGAACCACCAGCCAATCGCATGCGTTAGCGCGTTGCCTCCAAGAAAACTCCACCGGTTCGTGAAGAGCATCATCAACGCCGCACCCACGAGGCTGCGAAACTGCGAACTCAGGAGCCGGAAGTGCACCAGCGATCGGCGCGTCACGGGAGCCGGAAACAGGAACGCGATCTCCGCTTCCGTGAATCCGAGGGCCGCGCGCTGCGTGGGCACGATCCACATGATTGCCACGATCAACAACAGCAGCAGGGCACCCGCGGCGGACGCGACGAGCAGGCCGTTGGCGGGAAGCGCGAGGGACGCCGCATCCAGCACCGCCATGGCCTGGGGATCCCGCGGCCGGGGCGGTCCGGCAAAGCTGCGAATGAAGAAAAAATAGAAGTACGCCGCCCCGACGATCGCGCCGAAAAGGTACTTCGGCTGACGCAGCCGCTGCGCGCGGGATCGCAGCCAGTTCCAGGCCGACATCACTCGCAGGTAGATCAGGGCGCGCAGCATGGAATCACCGCTCCGACCCGCCGGTGGCGCGAATGAACACCTCTTCGAGACTGACCCGGGATTCGCCGTTGCTGAAGCGGGCGGCGACCTCGGCGATCGCCCCATTGGCAATCTTCTCGCCCTGCTTGAGGATGAGAACGTGGGAGCAGACTTCCTCAAGCAGATGAAGGAGGTGGGAGCTGAGGACAATCGTGGCGCCTTCCCGGGCGCGGCGGGCGATCGAGTCCTTCATGCGCCGGATGCCGAGGGGATCGAGTCCGGTTAGCGGCTCGTCAAAGAAGAGGACGCGGGGCCCGTGCAGCAGGCCGCAGGCGATCGCGAGTTTCTGCTTCATCCCGCGCGACAGTTCGCCTGGAAGTTGGTCGGCCTTGTCCGCAATTTCGAATTCCGTCAGCAGCGGACCGGCGATCGCCTCGTAGTTTTCCACGCCGTAGAGCCGGCCCACGAAGTTGAGGTGTTGCCGCACCGTCAGGTAGTCGAACAGCCGTGGTTCGTCGGGAAAGAAGGCCAGGGCGCGTTTCGCGGCGACCGCCTCCGTAGCGACATCGTGTCCGGCGATTCGAACGGTCCCCGCGGTGGCGGGAATGATGCCGGCAAGGCAGCGCAGCGTGGTGGTCTTGCCGGCGCCGTTCGGCCCCACCAGTCCGAGGACCTCGCCCGGCCGGACGGCGAATGAGAGGTCACGCACGGCGGTGAACGAACCGTAGCGTTTTGTCAGGGCGGCGACCTCGATCATGGCCGGGCGACCCTGCGGGGGGTGGCGCAGGCCGGCAAGCCCGCGCAAGAAAAGGGAACGTCCGTGGTTGCGCTGCGTCTTTCCTTCCGGTCCGGCTTCAGGCCGGGCCAACCCTCAAACCCAAAAAACCTCAGTGTTCCCGATCATGAAACTCCTCAAGATTGTCTTTACCACGCTGGCGCTCGGACTGACGGCGTCCGTATCGGTGCTCCATGCCCAGGACGGCAAGAAGAAGGGCGGCATAAGCCCCGAAGCCCGCGTTGCCCAAATTGACGAAGCGGTCGGCGGCCTTTCCGCGGACCAGAAAACGAAGATCGTGGGGATCCTTGCCAAGGTCCAGGAACAGGTCATGGCCCTCGCGCCCGAGGAACGTGGCGCCAAGGGCATGGAGCTCCGCCAGGCGGCCAATGGCGAGATTCGCGCGGTTCTTACCGACGCGCAGAAGGCGAAGTTCGACGCCATGCCCCAGGGCCGCGGGGGGCCCGGTGGCGGCAAGAAGAAGAATCAGTAATTTGAACTGACAGATGAGCCGCCGTGGGAAAACCCGCGGCGGCTTTTTTGTGCCCGGGTAGCGCCGCGTCTCCG
>CAINHV010000179.1 GCA_903848965.1 uncultured Opitutia bacterium
CGTTCCCTGGGGCGCGGGTGGCGGCACCGACTCGGTCGCCCGCATCATCGCCTCGCTGCTCGAGCGCGATTTGGGCAAGCCCGTGAACGTGGTGAACCGCACCGGCGGCAGCGGTGTGGTTGGTCACAGCTCCATCGCGAGCGCCCGGCCCGACGGCTACACCATCGGCATCGTCACGTCCGAGATCGGCATGATGCACCACCAGGGTCTGACCAAGCTGACGGGCGCCTCATTCACCCCGCTCGGGCTCGTGAACTATGACCCGACGGCGGTGCAGGTCCGGTCCGATTCGCCGTACACGAGCATCAAAGATCTCTTCGATGCCATTCGGGCCAGTCCCGGCAAACTCAAGGGCTCCGGCACTGCCCAAGGCGGAAGCTGGCACGTGTCATTTGCCGGCATCCTGCAAACGCAGAAGATCCCCACGAGCGCCATCGGCTGGGTGCCGAGCGCGAGCAACGCCGCCGGCCTGCTCGATCTTGTGGCGGGTGGTGTCGATTTTGTCGCCGGGTCGCATCCCGAGGGCCGCTCGTTGATCGACGCTGGCAAGGTCAAGAGCCTCGTGATTTTCGACGACCAACCATCCAAGCTTTATCCACAGGTTCCGACCGGTGTCCAAGCCATCGGGCTGAAATGGAATCTCGGATCGTGGCGCGGCATCGGCGCCCCGCAGAACCTGCCCAAGGACATCGAGGCCCGCCTGCAGGCGGCGGTGAAGAAGGCCTACGAGAGCAAGGAATACCAGGACTTCATGAATCAGCGCGGCTTCGGACTGCGCTGGGCCGCCCCGGCCGACTTTGCGACTTACATGGCGGAGTCGGATCGGGAATTGGGCGCCGTGATGAAGGCGATCGGTCTGGCCAAATGAGCCGGCGCACGGTGTCCCAGGTCCGGCTCCATCCCTGACGCATGCGACTGAATGATACTTTCGCGGGCGGCCTGTTCGTCGTCATCGGCGCGGCCATCGTGATTCACGCCCAGACGTTTCCACCGTCGCCGGGCCAGAACATCGGTCCCGACCTGTTTCCCTCCGTGATCGGCGCCGGGCTCGCGTTATGCGGCCTGTCCTTCATCTGGTCCGGGCTGCGCGCCCAGGGTGTCGCGTGGATCCAGCCGCCCGACTGGATTCATCGCCCGCGGATGATCGTCAACTTCGTCGTCGTGATCGCCGATCTGATTTTCTACGCGCTGGTGGTCGAGCGGGCCGGCTTCTTTCTCACCGCCTTTGTTTTCCTCGCGATCCTCTTCCTCGCATTCGGCGTCCGCAGGCGATGGATCCCGGTGCTCGCCACCGCCGTGACGCTCGGGATGCACTTCGCCTTCTACACGATGCTGCACGTCCCCCTCCCCTGGGGCTGGCTGGAGGGAATCGCCTGGTAATGGAACACGTGATCCAGGCGTTCGGGTTGGTCTTCACGCCGCATGTGATCGGCGTCGTGCTGGCGTCGGCGCTCTTCGGGTTGTTCGTCGGCTCGATTCCCGGGCTCACCGCCACCATGGCCACCGCGTTGCTGGTGCCCGTCACGTTCGTCATGGACCCGGTGCCCGCGATCGCCTGCATGGCGACCGCCACGGCCATGGCTATTTTTGCCGGCGACATTCCGGGGGCGCTGCTGCGCATGCCCGGGACGCCCGCGTCGGCGGCGTACTGCGACGAGGCCTACGCGATGACCCGGAACGGCGAGGCCGAGAAAGTCCTCGGTGCCGGCCTGGTGTTCTCCGTCATCGGCGGCCTGTTCGGGGTGATCGTTCTGGTGACAACCGCGCCGGCCCTGGCCGAGGTGGCGTTGAAGTTCAGCTCGTTCGAATACTTCTGGCTCGTGCTGCTGGGCCTGACCTGCGCCGTCTTCATCGCCCCCGGCCGGCCGGTGAAGGGTCTCGTTTCACTGTGCCTCGGACTGCTGATTGCCACCATCGGCTTCGAGAATCCCGCCGCCTATCCGCGCTTCACGTTCGGATCCGAACAGTTGATGAGCGGGCTGCAACTGACCCCGGTGATGATTGGCATGTTCGCGCTCTCCGAGGTGATCCGGTACGCGGTCTCCCGCGACCTTCCGATCGAGCCCCTGAAGCAGGGCATCGGCCGCATTTTCCACGGCCAGTGGGCGCTGGTGAAGCAATACAAGATGCCGGTGCTGCGGGGCAGCGTGCTGGGCACGATCGTCGGCGCGCTGCCGGGCACCGGGGCCGACATCGCGGCGTGGATTTCCTACGGCCTGTCAAAGCGCTTCTCGAAGACCCCGGAGAAATTCGGGACCGGCCACGTGGAAGGCATTATTGAGTCCGGCGCGGCCAACAACAGCGCGCTCGCCAGCGCCTGGATTCCCGCCCTCGTGTTCGGCATCCCGGGCGACTCGATCACCGCGATCGTCATCGGCGTGCTCTACCTCAAGGGCATGAACCCCGGACCCACGATCTTCATCGAGAACCCCCAGAACATCTACGCGGTGTTCATCGTCTTCTTCCTCGCGAACCTGCTGATGCTGCCGCTGGGCTGGCTCGCGATCAAGGCGGCCAAGAATGTCCTGCGCGTACCCCGCAGCGTCCTGATGCCGATCATTCTGCTCTTCTGCGTCGTCGGTTCGTTCGCGATCAACAACTCGATCTTCGACATCGGCGTGATGCTCGTCTTCGGGCTCCTGGCCTATTTCATGGAGGCGAACGATTTTCCGATCGCGCCAACCATTCTCGGCCTCGTCCTCGGCGGCATGCTCGAGCAGAATTTCGTGACCTCGATGATCAAGGCCGACGGCAATTTCGGCGCCTTCTTCGCGCGGCCGATCGCGGGCACGCTCGGCGTTGCCACCCTGCTCGTCTGGCTTTCCCCACTCGTGCTCCGCTGGATTCGGAGCCGACGCTGGCCCGAAGTGGCACGGGGCTCCTGACCCGTGATCGGCCCTGCGGAATCCGATGGTTCCATGGCTTCGCCCCGTCTCAAATTTCTTCCGCGCCACCCGTTCTGGCGCTTCGTCCTCGGGGCCAGCGTGCCGGCCTGGGTCGTGTCGATCGTCCTTTACGGGCAATCCGCGGAGTCGGGTTCGGAAGGCTATTATCAGCCGAAGCAGCCCGTGCCGCACAGCCATGCCCAGCACGTCGGGGAGATGGGACTCGATTGCCGCTACTGCCACACCACGCTCGAAACCTCGAACCGGCCGAAAGCCACTGCCAGCGTTTGCCTCAATTGCCACAAGGTGCCCGCGGACGACATTCCGGAGTTCACCGCGGTTCGCGCCGAGGCCACCGGCGGGCCCGAGGTGAAATGGGAAAAAGTCCACGAGGTGGCCGGGTGGATTACCTTCAATCACTCCGGCCACGTGAAGCGCGGGGTCTCATGCGAATCGTGCCACGGCCGCGTCGACCGGATGGAAACCACCTATCAGGCCGAACCGCTGAGTATGGACTGGTGCATCGACTGCCATCGCGATCCCACGCCGTATCTTCGCCGGCCCGATGAAGTCACGCTGATGGGATTCAAGCCGCCCGGTGGCGTCCGGGCTCACGGCCAGATGGTGAAGAACGAGCGTGGAATCGATCCGGACAACGGCTGCGTCTATTGCCACCGGCCCCGCGCCGGCGTGCCGACCATCGACGACTTGATCGCGAAGTAGCGCCGGTCCCCGGGCCGTGGCTTGGAAATTGGCAGTCGATTCCACCTTGAAACAGTTGCCATCCAGCCCGTGGACCGGAGTAATCGGCGCGCCCGAGTAACGCCTCGGCCCTCCCAAAACATGAAACAACATCTCCGTTCGCTGATTGCCGCCACGTTCCTCGTTCTCGGAACGTTCTCCATGCACGCTCAAGTCGCCACCAAACCCACCATCACTCTCGAGCTGGCCAAGAAGATCGCGGCCAAGGCCAGCGCCGAGGCCGCCAAGAACAAATGGAACGTCGTCATCGCCGTCTTGGACGACGGCGGGAACCTGATCTATTTGGAAAAGATGGATGGCACCCAGATCGGCAGCATCGAGGTCGCGCAAAAGAAGGCCTCGACCGCGATTAAGTTCAAGCGCCCGTCCAAGGTGTTCGAGGACGGGGTCGCCGGCGGCCGCAATGTGCTGCTCGCGCTCCCCGGTGCGCTGCCCGTCGAAGGCGGCCTGCCCCTCGTCGTGGACAGCCACTACATCGGCGCCATCGGGGTCAGCGGCGTGACCTCCGCCCAGGACGGCCAGATCGCCGCCGCCGGCGTGACCGCGCTGACGTCGCCGTAAGGTTCTCCGTTCATTCACTCCCGGGGCGATGGTGCAAACCGTCGCCCTTTTTTGTGCCCGCTGGGTAGCCCTGCGCGTGAGCGCAGGGACTTGAGCATCCGCAGAAACCTCCCGTCACGAGAGGTGCTAGAGCGAATTAACAAATTCCGCAGCCGTTCGGGCGTGGACGAGCCACGCCCCTACGCCGCACTTCGTAGGGGCGTGCCTCGTGCACGCGGAAACGACAAACATTCGAAGTTCGGCCACACCACCTACGCCGCACTTCGTAGGGGCGTGCCTCGTGCACGCCCGCAACGTCGTGTCGGCTACACTTCCATTTAAACGGCTCTAAGGTGCCCGCGAGTCGCCGTCCGCCAATCCAGTTGCCTGCACCCCGGCCCAACCGCAGAAGAAGGGGATGCAACGTTCGTCCGCCCATGTCGCGGCCTCACCGGCGGCTCCCGAGGATGCCGTGATCCGCATCCTGGTCGCACTGAGCGTGTCGCATTTTCTCAACGACGTGATTCAGGCGATCCTGCCGGCGATTTATCCGATCCTGAAGGATTCGTTCCGGCTGACGTTTGCGCAGGTGGGATTGATCACGCTGGCCTACCAGACGACGGCGTCGCTGTTGCAACCCCTCGTCGGCGCCTTCGCGGATCGACGGCCGATGCCCTACTCGCTGGCCGTGGGCATGAGCCTGACCCTCGTCGGCCTGATCGCGCTCTCCCAGGCGGGCAGCTTCCACGCCATCCTGATTTCGGCCATGATCGTCGGCATCGGCTCGGCCATCTTTCATCCCGAGGCCTCGCGGCTGGCCCGGCTGGCATCCGGCGGCCGCCACGGCTTCGCGCAGTCGCTATTCCAAGTCGGCGGCAATCTCGGCACGTCGCTCGGGCCGCTGCTCGCGGCGGCGATCGTGGTGCCGCGCGGCCAGGCGCATGTCCTGTGGTTCTCCGTGCTGGCCTTTGCCGGGATCGCCCTGCTGATCCGCGTCGGGGCGTGGTATCAGCACAATCTGGTCCGCCAGCGGGGCCGCAAGCCGGCCGCCCACTCCCACGTGACACTGCCCCGGGCAAAAGTCGTCCAGGCCATGACCGTGCTCGTGGCGCTGACGTTCTCGAAGCACATCTATCTCAGTTGCCTGACGAGTTACTACACGTTCTACGCCATGCAGAAGTTCAACCTCTCCGTCCAGCATGCCCAGGTCGTGCTGTTCGTCTTCCTGTTCGCGGTGGCCGCCGGAACCATCTTTGGCGGAACGCTGGGCGATCGCTTCGGCCGCAAGTATGTGATCTGGCTTTCGATCCTCGGCGTGGCGCCGTTCGCCCTCATCCTGCCTCACGTCGGCCTCGCGGCCACCATCGTGCTCACCGTGATCATCGGCGCCGTCCTCGCCTCGGCCTTTCCCGCCATCATCGTCTTCGCGCAGGAACTGGTGCCCGGCAAAGTTGGCATGATCGCCGGCCTGTTCTTCGGTTTCGCGTTCGGTGTCGCCGGCGTCGGCTCCGCCTACCTCGGCCGGCTCGCGGACCAGACCAGCATCGAGCACGTGTTCTACGTGTGTAGTTTCTTTCCCCTGATCGGATTGCTCACGGTCTTCCTGCCGACGCTCGAGCGGGCCGGGTCCAGGGCCTAGTGCCATGGTATGATTCGTGGCTTCCTGGTTTCAGGCTCCATCCGTATTGAACGAACCAGAGTTGAGCCTGAAGCCAGGAATCGAGGCAAGGCGCCGGTTTAATACCCAGGATTGGTGGATCGAGTGCCCGAAACCGTCCTACCCATCCTGCCATCCTGTCCTTGCTTTGAGTCCGGAGCCGTTCGCAAGGATTCAACCCGTCGCCGGCGCCGGTTGCGTCATGCTCGCTGCGACCTCCTGCTCGCGGACAAGCCGGCGTTCCCAATACCAAGTGAAGAACACCGGGACCGAGAAGAGCGACACCACGTCGAAGATCATCCCGCCGATCACTGGGAGGACCATCGGCACCATCAGCTCCGACCCGCGGCCCGTCGACCACAGCACCGGAATCAGCGACAGGAGGGTGGTGGCGTTCGTCATGATCGCGGGACGGCGACGCCGCAGGCCCGCGATGAACACCCGGCGGTGAACCTCGTCCCGCGTGCCAGGGTGGGTCTTGAACTGCTCCTGCAGGTAGGTCCCGAGCAGGATGCCGTCATTGAACATCACCCCGAGCAGCACGAGAAATCCGACCACGACCGCGGTGGTCATCTCCGCGCCCCACAGCCAGACGAAGAAGAACCCTCCGGCTGTCGTGACCACCGCGTTGCACACGATGATGATGGCCGTGATCAGCCAGGAGCGCGTCCCAATATAAATGAGCACCACCATGACGAGCATCGAGACGCTGATGATGCCCCGCAGCGTCTGGTCGGCTTTGATCTTCTGCTCGTAACGTCCGACCCAACGATAGGTGGCACCCGCCGGCAGTTCGATTCGTCCCTCGGCCAGGGCCGCGCGGAGCCGCGACTCGGCATCGCGCACCACTTCCACTTCGCCCCGGCCCCGCGCATTCAGGAGCACATACTGCGTCCGCTTGCCGCCCTCCGATCGAATCGCCATCGGCCCGATGGTGTAGGTCAACCCCGCCTCGCTCGGCCGCGTGCCCGTCATGCGGACCGTGCCGGCGGCCATTCCCTGCGTGATTGCCGCGGGCAAGATTTCCCCGGCTGGCACGGTCAGTTCGCCATGGGTGGCATCGATCACGGTGAAATTGCGTTGGTGCCCCAGCGGCAACCGCGCGCTCCACGCTGTGGCCGTCGCATCCCCGGAAAACTCGAGCAGGTGCACCGTCGGAATCGCCAGCAGGTTGGTGAGCGGAATCGCCCCGTGCCCCGCCGCGGCCGGCACCTGGAGTTGGAGCAGCTCGTCGGGATCGTCACGCCGTTCACGCAGGTACCGAATCCGAACGGGATAGCGTAGCGCGCCTTCGACGGAGTAAGTCACCGCCATGCCGCCCAAAGCCGTTTCGACCGTGCGCATCACCTGCTCGTTGGAGAGTCCGAAACGCGCGAGCCTGGCCGGATCGAGCCGAATCTCTGCGTAGGGCTTCCCGCCCTCCCGCTGCATCTGCACATCCACGGCCCCGGGGGTGGGTTGAATGATCTTCTCCGCCTCCTCCGCGAACCGCTCCAGCGCGTCGGAGTCGTCACCGAGAATCTGCAGGGCCAGCAGGCTCCGGATGCCGGTCGAGAGCATGACGACCCGGGTTTCGATCGGTTGCAGCCAGCTCGGCGCCACGCCGGGAATCTCGGTGATGGCTGCAAGCGCGGATCGAACCTCGGCCAGGGTGCGCGGGCGATGCTCCACGCTGCCATCGGCCCGGGTGATCTCGTGGACCGGCCAGTCGACGTAGGGCTTCAACAGGACCACGGTCTCGATCATTCCAATCGGCGCCGGATCGAGCGCGGTTTCGGCGCGTCCCATTTTCCCCATGACGCTTGCGACTTCGGGGATCGATTCGATCAGCCGGTTCTGCGCGAGCATGATTCGCTGGGTCTCGCCCAGCCCGCCCGTCGCCGGAATCGAGGGCATGAAGAGCAGGCTGCCCTCGTCGAGCGGCGGCAGGAAACTCGAGCCCACCCCCGGAAACCGCCGGGTCATCGCTTGATCGAGCGTGGTGTCTGCAAGGTTGGCGCCGGCCGCATGAAAGATCTGCCGCAGCGGCCAGCTCAGGGTCGGCCAGCCCGCGCCGAGCAGATAGCCGCCCGCCGCCATCGCCGCGATCGTCAGCGTGAAGATGATCTTGTGCCTCTGGATGTGACGATAAGCCCACCCGTAGCCGACATGGATCGCCCGGCTCATCGGGTTCTCCTCGTAATTGACCAGCCGCTCGCGACCGAGCCGCCAGATCGCGGAGGCAATCAGGAGCGCGAAGAGCGGCGCAAACAGCCAGCCCGGGATCGTCAGCGCCCATCGCCCATACTCCATCGGCAGCGACCAACCCTCGCGCACGAACCAGCCGAAGCCCACGCCGGCGGCGACACCCGCAACGGCGAGCAGGATCGGTTTGCGCACCTGCCAGGGCGGCAGCAGCAGCCGGCACAGCACTGGCACCAGCAGCGTGCCGAAGATCACGGCCCCGGTGATCGCCAGCGACTTGGTGAGCGCCAGCGGCTCGAACAGGCGGCCCGCCTGATCGCTGAGGGCGAAGATCGGAAGGAACCCCATCACGGTCGTCGCCGCCGAGGTCAGCAACGGCCGCGCGACCTCCTGCGCCGCCCGCACCACCGTATCCGTGATCTCGGGATCGAATGGCGAGGTCGGCATCAACCTTCCCTCCCGCCGGCACTTCTCCTGCAGATCCACGAGGTGCTGCGTGATGTTCTCGGTCATGATGATCCCGAAATCGACCATCACGCCGATCGCGATCGCGATGCCCGCGAGACTCATGATGTTCGCACCGATGCCGGCGAGCCGCATCACCAGAAACGTGAAGAGCATTCCGAGCGGCAGACTCACCGCCACCGCGAGGCTGGCCCGCACATGCAGCAAGAACGCCACGACCACGATGACCGTCGTGATGACCGCCTCCTGTAGCGTCGCCGTGACCGTCGCCGTGGTTTCCCGAATCAGCTGCGACCGATCGTAGAACGGAATCGCCGTGAGCTGCTCGCGCTGGAACGTCGGCGCGAGGTCCATCAGCCGGCGCTTCACGGCGGTGATGACCGACTTGGGATCCTCCCCCACGCGCATGCCGACAATCGCGCCGACGTGCTCCTGATAACCGTCGGCGAGCAGGCCATGGCGAAATTGTCCGCCCAGCTGCACGTTTGCTAAATCACCGAGTCGCACCCCGGCGCCCTTCAGCCGATCGCCGCGGATGACGATGTTCTCCACGTCCGCCACGGAACGAATGAAGCCCACGCCCCGAATCATCGTTTCCACGCCGCTTTGTTCGACGCTCATGGCCCCCACGTCGCGCCCCGCTTGCTGCACGGCCATCATCAGCATCTCGAGCGTGATGCCCTGCTCCTCGAGGCGGAGGGGATCGACGTCGATCTGATACTCGCGCACCACACCGCCAGCCGGGGCCACTTCCGCCACGCCCGGCACCGCGCGCAGCGCGGGAACCACGATCTGATCGAGAATGAAGCGCTTCCGTTCAATGTCCTGCGGCCCCTGGAGCGTGAACGCAAAGACCTGCCCCATCGCCGTCGCGTCCGGGCCCAGTCGCGGACTCACGCCGGCCGGAAGTATCCCCTGCAGTTGCGAGAGCCGCTCGAGCACGCGCGTGCGGCAGTCATAGAGATCCCGCCGCTCCTCGAAGATCACGTAGATGTAACTCGCGCCGTACAGGGACATGCCGCGGACGGTCTGCACGCCGGGCAGCCCTTGGAGTTCGCGCGCGAGCCGAGACGTCACCTGCTGGTCCATGTCCTGCGGGCTCTTGCCGGGCCACTCGGCCCAGACGATGACCTGGTTGTCGCTCAAGTCCGGAATCGCATCCACGGGCACCTGGCGCCACGCCCAAAACCCAGCCACCGCCAACCCGAGCGCGACGGCGAGGGTCAGGAACGTGTTGCGTATGACGAACGAGAGCATGGGCAATCGAAAGGAAGCAAGGTGCGGCCACGGGCCGCAGCCTTAACAGGAGAATGGATCAGTGCTGGTGCGCCGCAGCCGGGGCGGCGGCACCATTCGGAAACAGGAGGCTTGGAGTGCCCGCGAGCTGGGCCTGACTGTCGATCAGGAACACACCCTGCGTCGCCACTTCATCGCCCGCCTTCAGTCCCGCGCGAACCACATAGAGATCGTTGCCCGACTCGTCCTCTATCCGCGGACCGAGCGCCAGCGGCGCGAGTTCGAAACGCACGCGACCATCACGTTGCCGCTCCGCCACGCGCCAGGCGACGTGCCGAACGCCCGTAGAAATGACCGCGGTCTTCGGGACGAGGACGAACTTCCCCCAAGTCTCCGGCTTCTCTCCATCGGCCACGGCGAAATCCTGACCGAGCGCCGCTTCGAAGCGGGCATTGACCAATCCCCCCGGCAGAAGGCGTCCATTCGGATCGCGGAGGTGGAGGTGCACTTCCCGCGCCCTGATCTCGAGATTCAGCTCCGGCGCCACCCAGGTGATGCTCGCCTCGACGTCCGGCAATTCACCGCGATCGTCGGAGGCCAGCCTCACCGGCTGCCCGACTTTCAGCCAATGCGCCCGCGCTTCCGGGACGTGCACCACGAGCATGAAAGCCAAGGGATCGATCAGCCGCAGCAACGGAGCATCGGCCATGACTTCCTGACCCGTCTGCGGCAGTCGTGCCTCCATTGCCCCTTCCTCCCCTTCGAGCGCCAGCACGACGCGGCCGGCGAACGGACTCGTGATCGTGACGGTATCCGTCGGCGCACCACCGGCGATGACTGCTCGTGCCACGGCGCCAAGGTTCCAGCGCTCCAAGCGATCGGTGAGCGCACGAATCGTGGGCTGATCCCAAAATTTCATCGCGGCCGCCAGTTCACCTTGGGCTTCGAAGACTTCCGGGCTGTAGAGATCCACAATCGGATCGCCCACCTTGACGGTGTTGCCGACATGCCGCGCCGCCTCGTGCCGTTTCACAATGCGCCCCCCGAGGCGCGGGATAACCACCTGCAAGGTGCGGTCGTCGTAGCGCACGGCTCCATAGCCGCGCACCAACGCCCGCGCCGGACCCTCAGTCACGGTCGTGAGCCGCACCTGCATCCGGCGCTGCTGTTCGCGCGAGAGTTCCCCCGCCGTCACGCGGGTCATCTTCATTCCGCAGACCGGACAGTCGCCGGGCCGGTTGCCAATGAAGTCCATCATCGGGCAAGCCCAACGCTCGCCCGCGACCGCGGCGCCCCGATCATCCGGTTTCGCCGTGGTCGCAAAAAGTGTGTCCGCAGGCAGCAGGGCAATGAGCCCGGCTCCGATCAGGAGGCCGGCGGCGGCAAAGAGCATGAGGGGCGGTGGACGCATGCCGGTTAGCGCTTCAACGTTTCGTTGTTCAGGTAGAGCGGACCGTAGCGATCGGGTTCGGCCTGGAACTTTCCAGGACAGATTCGACAACCGAAGCCGATCGTCTTGCCCCGGTATTCCGCCGTGGGAATCCGGGGATCGACCGCCATGCCGCAGATCGCGCACACCGTGTTGACCGGCTGGCCAGTGGCCGGGGTCGCGGGAGCAGGCGCTCCATGGTTGGCATGAGGATCCTTGGCCGACGGCGTGGCGCCCGAGGCATTCGTGGCGGGAGCAGGCGCGGCCGCAGCCCCGCCACCCTTCGTGGCGTCGGGCGCGGTGCTGGCCGGCGCGAGGGAATTCGAAACCATGGCGGCGTAATCGCCGCCCGCCGGAGGATGGCCGGTGTGGTTGGGCTGCGGGTCAAACATCGACGCGCGCGCCAGCAGGGCGATCACCGCGCCGACAATAAAGGTACCGAGAAAAACGAAGCCGCTGCGGATCATAATCAATGGTTCGGGTTCAGAAATCGTTCGGTCGGGAGGTATCGCCACAGCTCCGCTCGCGCCGCCCGCACGGCGAGTTCGGCCTGGATCACCTGCTTCTCCGTGTCGGTGGATTTCTCGAGTAACGCGACCGTCTGGAGCACGGTGGACTCGCCTGCTCCCGGGACACCGGCGCTTCGAATCAGCGCATCGTACTCGGCAGTGAGCCGGCCCACGGTCCCGGCACTCAGCCGCCGGGCGATGTCAGCCAGACGTTCCGCCCGCTCCACGCGTGCCACCGCGGCGGAAATCCTGAACTCCGCCGCACTCCGATCGGCTTGGGCCGCAGAGCGCTCGGCTTCGGCGGCCCGCACTTCCGCCCGCGCATAGCGCCGGCTGCGCCAGGGAATCTCCGACATGAAGGCGAGTCCCACCGTGTCCTCGTCGCCCATCCCGGTTCGCGCCCGCTCGATCCGCAGACCGACCGCGGTTCCGGGTTTCGCCGTGGCCCGGGCCAGGTTCGCCATCGCCAGCGCTTCGTCGGCCCGCGCGGTCGCCAACCGGGACGGCGCCGCCTCGGCGGCGATCACCTCGGCGGCCGCGGGCGCGACGTACGCCGGCAACGGTGACTCCGGTGGGAGCCCGAGGCGGCCGCGAGCTGCGGCCAAGGCGTCCGCGGCCATGTCCCGCTCCTCGGCAATCATCATCTGCATCTCGGCCGCCCGCGTCTGCACCGTGAGCCGGTCAGCCAGACGGCCGCCCGTGGCGAGCCGGGCCTCCACGCTCCGCAGTATCACGTCAAGCCGGCCCAACTGCGTCTCCAAAAGTCGAATGCGAGCCGCCGCGCCATCCGCTTCGGCCAGGGCCATTGCGGTGTCGGCGGCCAGTTCTCCCGCCATCGAGGCGTAGTCCGCTTCCGCCATCGCCACGCCGGCCCGCGCCCGATCGCGATCCGCCGCGCGCTCGCCGCGCTTGGGCAGCGGCTGCCGGACATTCAATTCGTACATCGAGGCGCGTTCGCCCATCGGACCATTCATCCGCGACGTCATGCCCTCGACCTCCGGATCGGCCAGCCGGCCCGCCGATTCGATCCGCTCGCGCGCCGCCCCCGCGCGCTGCGCCGCCGCCGACAAGGCTGGGGCCGCGACCACGACGCGCAGAAATTCGGCCCGTTCTCCAGCGGCACCCGGGTCGCCGGACTTACCCGTTGCGGGCACCAGCAACGCTCCGACGAAGACAAGGTGGATGACGCTCAAACGCATGGGACGGACGGAGAGAATCCTAGGGACACGAAGATCATGGCGGGTATTCACCGTTAATAACCCCGGCAACCTCCAATCCCTCGGACAATCTGGCCGCACCCGCGGCCCACCCGGCCGAGTCCCGAATGGTGTTTGTCATTCATCGGATGACAATCCCACCGGGATCGCGACGGGGTCCACGCCTCACTGGTCAGCAGGCTCGGGACGCTCCGCCCTGCTTCGCCGGCCATCATGCGGGACGATCGCATCACGCCAGCACCCGTGGGACATTCTCCGGGGGATGGCCGTGCCAACCGAAGCTCCCCGAGCGAAGGATGGCGGAGAGGGAGGGATTCGAACCCCCGGTACCCTTGCGGGCACGCCTGATTTCGAGTCAGGTACAATAGACCACTCTGCCACCTCTCCGGTGGACCGCTCCGACGCCGGGGCTTCGAAGGGCAGGACGCGTGAACGTAGGCCGGGAGGTTGAAAACGGAAGCCGAAAATCGGCGGGGTGGCCGTTTACCGACGGCCGCGTTAAATATTCCCGTCTTCGCCGCTCCGACCCTTGCCTCCGTTCGCCGGCAGATGGTGCGGAAATAAAAAATAGTAATTCAGCAGCCACCAACTCCGCGAGGAGCGGTAGAAGAGGGCCGGAAACACAATGGCCCCCACCCCGGCCAGGACGATCGCCGACGTCGTGCCGATGACCTTGAAGTACGCAAACAGCATCACCGGCGTCAGAAAACAGACGAGAGTCACACCGTAGTTCAACGACATGGAACCGAGGAAGAAGCCCTCGTCATTTGCCTTCTCGATCTCGAAACCGCACGCGGAGCAACTCGGGTTCACCTTGAACAGCGAACCCCGCTGAAAGAGCGTCCGCGCCCCGCAGTTCGGGCAACGGTTGGTGAGCCCACGGACGACAATCTGGGCCCGGCTAACCTTGGGAACATGGGCCACGGCGGTGGAGGCAAACGACCTCGCGTAGCGCGAAGGATACGATCGAAGGAGGGGACAAAAAAGGCGCCGCGGTAAACCGGGGCGCCTTGGTCGCAGAACTCAGGAACCGACCTGGAAGCGCACAAAGCGCCGGACCTGGATGTTCTCGCCGATCCTGGCGATCTGGGCGGTGAGCAATTCCTTCACGGTCTTTTCCGGCTGCTTCACGAACGGCTGGTCCACGAGGCAGACCGTCGCATAGAACTTGTCGATCTTGCCTTCGACGATCTTCTGCACGGCCGCGGGCGGCTTGCCCTGCACCTGGGCGATGGCGATCTCGCGCTCCTTGGCGACTTCGCTCTCCGGGACTTCCTCGCGGGAAACGTAGGTCGGACTCGCCGCGGCAATCTGAAGGCAAAGGTCCTTCACGAAGGCGCGAAACTCGTCATTGCGGGCCACGAAATCGGTCTCGCAGTTAACCTCAATCAACACGCCGACCTTGCTGCCGACGTGGATGTAGCTCTCGACGAGGCCTTCCTTGGTGGCGCGGTCGGCCTTCTTGGCGGCCGAGGCGGTACCCCGCTTGCGGAGGATGGTGATAGCCTCCTCGAGGTTGCCGTTGGATTCGGTGAGGGCCTTCTTGCAATCGAGAAGACCGGCGCCGGTCTTCTCACGCAGGTCGGCGACCATCTGAGCGGTAATGAGTGTGCTCATGGAGCGAAAATGGAATGATACGTTGGACGGGGGGACTTACTCGGCCTTGACGGCGGGACGCTTCGCGCGAACCACCTTCTTCTTGAGCGCGCCGCCTTCGACTTCGCCTTCCACCACCGCGACACCATCCACGGGGAGGGCCAAGCCTGAGAGATCGACCTCTTCGCCCACCACGACGGGAGCCGCGGGAGCTTCCTCCACCACGCCCGCCTGCGAGGCCTTGATGTCGGCGGCGCCGCGCTGGGCACGACGGGTGTCACGCTGGCCCAGACCGCTCTGGATGGCCGCGGTCACCGTCTCGACGATGATCCGGATGGACTTCACGGCATCGTCGTTGCCCGGAATTGGGTGCGAGACGGTGGTCGGATCGGAATTGGTATCGACGAGGCCCACGCAAGGCACGCCGGCGCGGGCCGCTTCGGCGACCGCGATTTTGTGGTGGTTCACGTCGACGACGAACATCGCGGTGGGCAGGCCACCCATGTCGGACATGCCCGCAAAATTCTTCTGCATGCGCGTCATCTCACGCTTGATGGCGGACTCTTCCTTGCGGGGCAGTTTCGCCATCTCGCCGCTCGTCTCCATCGCCTGGTACTTCTTGAACTTGGCGATCGATTTCTTGACGGTCTCGTAATTGGTCAGGGTGCCGCCGAGCCAGCGATCGACGCACATCGGCATGTTCACGGAAGTCGCGGCTTCGCGGACGATATCCTTCGCCTGGCGCTTGGTGCCGACGAACAGAACGTTGCCGCCATTGGCGACGGTTTCCTCGAGGAACGCGCAGGCCTTCGTGAGGGCCTCGTGCGTCTTGCCGAGATCGATGATCGTGATCCCCTGGCGGTGATCGAAAATGAAGGGCTTCGAGCGCGGATTCCAGCGCTTGGTCTGATGGCCGAAGTGAACGCCTGCATCGAGCAGGTCTTTGGGTGTAACGCTAATGCTCATAGGGATCTGATGTATCTTCTGACACACAGGTCGGCCGTGGGCCGCCTTGCGATCGAGGAACGTTGATGGTTGTGATTGACTGACGTCGTGACTGACAGAGCCCGCCAACACACCGGGCACGCCAGGGAGTGGCAAGCGCGAAGTAGGTGAAAATCGAGAAAGGCGTTGACAGTGTGCAGGGCGCCACCGACGTTCCGCCTCCCTTATTGCAGGGTGGAGCAGCCTGGTAGCTCGTCAGGCTCATAACCTGAAGGTCGCTGGTTCAAATCCAGCCCCTGCACCCAATTTAACCCCTCGCATCTTCCCGGTGTGAGGGGTTTTTGGTTTCAGGAGGCCGCCAAACTCCGGACCCGATCGACCTCAAATGATTTTTGCGATGGACGCGGCCAGGTCTTTCGGGGCGCCCTCCCCGGGGCAGCCTGGCCACCACCTGCTGTGATTCGTAGCGTCGGGCAGACTCAGCCGGCGACTGCGCGTGGGTGAGGATGACCTTTGCCGCCGGCGAGATCCGCGGAAGCACCTGAGCGAGATTGATCCCGGCCTCTATTGGCAAATCTGGGTTGATGATCACGACTGCGATTTTGTTCTGGTGCTCGGCGAGCAAGGCCAGGCCTTCCACGGAATTGCTGGCAAAGTAAGGGTCGAAGATCCGCCTGGCTTCCGCGGGTTCGATGCCTTTTCCGCTGTCGGCCACCCTCCACCAGATGTAGTCACCCGGCGGAATGTCGCCCGCTTGGTCCGTCCCGACCTAGCGGCGGCCGGCCTCGAGCGTCAGCGTGCCACCACCCGGCATGGCGTCACGGGAATAGGCCGCCAAACCCAGCAGCACCTTCGCCAATTGGGCGGCGTCACCCTCAAAAAGGGGCAGATCCGCGGGCAGCCGTTGGAGCAACTGGATGTTCTTGGGCATCGTCGTCGCCAAGGACCGGAGCGTCGCCGTGAAGACCTCGCCGGACTGAATCGGCCGGAAGTCCCCTTCACGGTTTCCTTCGGCGTAGCCCCGCAGTCGCTCCACCAGTCGCAGCATCTTTTCCGCGCCGGCGCCAAGGAGCGCAGCCCCGGAGTCGCGGCGCGGCGCGGCGGCGGCGGCGCGCGTGATACTGGTATAGATCGGACCGAACGTCTCGCTCAAGTCCCGCGCCACGCCCGCGGCCATCATCGTGAGGCTGGCCGTTCGCTCGGCCAGCCGCTCGCGCCGCTCGGCCTCCTGCTCCTCCGCCAAGTCGCGGACAAACAGGCTCACGATGCGGTTCTCTTCCAGCCCCAGGCCGGCGAGTCAAAGCCCGAGCGAAAACTCGCTCTGATCGAACCGCCGGCCCCGGAGATTGGCCTCCGGTGGTGACGCACTGAAGTCCGACTGCACAATCTTCGCCTCCAGCAGGTCCCGCCTTCGCGTGTTCACATTGGTCGCGGTAAAAGCCGCGATGACGCCCGCCAGGACGATGAAGACAGTTCCGCCGCGCAACAGGACATCGAATCGGGCCGACCTAATCGCGCCCCGCAAGCTTTCGGCGGGATAATCCACCCCCCAGGACCCCCTCGACCGTTCCGTCCGGCGCGTGAAGTGGCACCCAAGCGGACACCACCGCGCCCGATTTGCCGGCATAAACCGTTTCGTCAAAATTGGCCTGACCGAGGAGGGCCCGCTCAAAACCCGCATTCACGTGGTCGTAAAGCTGACCCAAGGGGGTGCGTTTCTCCCGTTCGGCGCTGTAGACCCCGTTATGGTCGTAGTCCGTTTCCGAATCGACGATCAGCACGATCTTTCCATCCGGCTGCTTGCGCATCGTGTAAACGTCCATCAGCCCCGCTGTCATTTTCAGGACCCTTACCTCCAGCTCGATGAGTTGGAGATAAAGCGGGTCGTCGGGCGGAGTTTGGAGCGTCAGCCGGGCGTGACCCAGCTGCTCCATTTCGTCGGCGATGATGGGGCGACGTCGGAAAGCAAATATTCGATGTTCGCCGTCGTGTCCTTCGTCACAAAACCAATCGTATTCCTATCCCCACCACGAAGACGCTGCCGAGGATCCAGGTGTAGCGGGGCAGCTTCGCGCCGGGCGCCCCTCTTGGCACGGACCAGCGGAGGACCAGCAGGACTCCAAAGATGATGGCGGCAAAGAGGACGAAGTCCCCGTTCGCGGACAGCAGTTCGGCCGAGGTCTGCACGTTCAAACAGTGCCGGGTCGGGCCGGAGGGACCATGGGAATGAGTTCCTGCAAGGCGGTGACGAGTTTTTGCTGGTTAAACGGCTTCGTGAGGAAGTGGGTGACTCCCAAGCTTTCGAATTCGGCAAAGGAACGGGTTTCCATTCGACCGCTGGTGACGAGGATTTTCATCTCTGGCGCCATGCGTCTCAGGACCCGCACAAAACCCAGACCATCGAGATGCGGCATGTGCAAATCGGTGATGACCAGCTTCAGAACGTTGCGCTGTTCCACGACCTTCGTCAGCGCGTCGGTGCCGTCAATGGCCACGGTCACGCTAAAGCCCAAGGCCGTGAGCACCTCGGTCGCGATTTCGCGCATCAGGGGCTCGTCATCGACCACGAGAACACCTTCCCCATGTCCTTGATATTTCCTTGGGGCGGTCGCCGAATTGAAGGGCGCTCTCTTGTCGGGCGCCGCTTTGGAGTCAACGTC
>CAINHV010000180.1 GCA_903848965.1 uncultured Opitutia bacterium
ATAGCCGTCCGGTCCAAACTCGATGCATCCGCCGGTGTGGTTCTGCGTCACCGTCGGAATCGCGAGGAGCCGCCGCGAAGGCTCGCCGGAGTCGGACTTGAAATCCGCCGCCGCGCGCTTCTCCACCAGCGTCGTCACGATCTCGCCCGCCTCGAGCACCTGATGCTTGAGATAGTACTTCCGGTTCTCCCGGAATCGCGGATGGAACGCCAAACCGACGAGCCCATTCGGCCCGCGCTCCGCGAAGACCTCCGCACTGAAATCGGCGAACAGCGTCTTGGTGTCGCCCGTGGCCGCCTTCTCGATCCGCCAAATTCCTCCCGACTGATGCACCCCGAGGTAGACGCCGGGACTGCCCGGCACCTGGCCGAACCACACCAGCCCCGCCCGGATGTCGCCCGGCTTTTGCACCGCCGAATAAGGAAAACGCAGGTCCTCGCGCAGGAACGGCCGCAGCGTGACCATCCGGTCCAGCTTCGCGATGGGCTCCGGCATGCCCTGCGCGCTGCTCAGAAGATTCGCCGGTTGCCGCAGGCTGGCCAGGAACTCGACGACGTCGACGAACTCCGTCCGGGTGAGCGCGGCGTGAATGCCCGTCGCCATCATCGAAACGGGACTCCCCCGCCGCGCCGTGATGTTCAGCGTCGGGACGTGGACCAACTGGCCGTCCGCGCCCATCAGCGCCACCGAGTCAGCCGTGGATTGCTTGATGATGCCAACGAAGGATTCGCCGGAGCGCGTCTCGAGGATCGTCGCATCGTAACCGATCGCGATCTTCGCCGACGGCTCGAGAATCGCCTCGATCAACTCGCGCCGGCCGAGGACATCGCCCACCGCCATCAAGTCGGGCCCGGCCTTCGAGGACGTTCCGTCGATGCTGTGGCATTGCGCGCATCCGGCTTTCGCCGAGAGGAAGAGTTCCCGGCCCCGCGCCACGTTGCCATCCTGGCGATACGCGTAGTCGCGATAGGCCTCGGGCGTGTTCAGATCGCGCTGCCCAAACGCCGGCAGGGCCGCTAGGAAAAGGACGGATACCGTCGCCGCGGGTGAAAGGAAGTGGGACACAAGTCGGAAAGTCAGGATTGCTGCCTGAGCCGCGCCGCGAGCAAGCCCGCGGTCGCGACGAGCGCCAGGACCAACAGGAGGAACGTCCGCCGAAGCGAACGCACCCGCCCGGCCACCGGCGGGACCGCAAAGAGCGCGAGTTCGCCAAAGATGACGATCCGGAACAAGGGCGAGAACCACACCTGCGCGCCGGCCGACCACAACGCCTCCCGCACGGCTTCCGACAGCCGCACCTGTTCGGACTCCCGCATCCGGCGCATCGCCCCCACGAGCAAATAATAGCCGGCCGCAAGGCGGGCCGCCGCGGCGATGGCGATCGCAACGGCAATGAAGAGCAGGACCGAAGGGGCGGAATTCATCATGGACCGGCGGCGAAGTTGAACCGGGAGTACGACCGAGGCGAGCGTGCGTAAGCGTGCTTCGGAAGAAAACGCGCTGACGCAGGGAACCCGCTGATGGGCTCACGCGAAGCCGCCACTCACTCACGCACTCACGCGAAGCCGCCACGAACGTGCTTCGCCCGGGCCCTTCTTCGCGTCTCATACCGCCGGATCCCGGTTCGCGCCTTCGCCTCAGGCCGTCCACTCGCGGGCGCGCGTGGCTACGGTCCGCCGGGGCAACTCACGGTGACGGATCACGGACGCGACAGGACCCCCGATCAGATCCAGCCAATCGGGGCCTTTCGCCAGTTTGACCGGAAGAAGTCCATCAGGGCGCAGCGAGACTGCGCCCCTCCCAGGTCCGCCCGGCGGCGTTGGTGATCCGGAACTCGGCCGGGTCGCCGTCCCAAGCGCCTTAACCGCGACTCAGTAGAACGCCCCGCGCGCCGTGATCGGCCAGATTTCCTCTACGCGGTCGCCGCGATAGCAGACGAGCCAGTCGTATAGGTTGACCGTGGGATCACAGTGCCCGGGGATGAGTTTGATTTTTTCGCCGAGGCGGACGCGCACTCCTTCGCCA
>CAINHV010000181.1 GCA_903848965.1 uncultured Opitutia bacterium
GGGTCGCCCTGCCCGTGAGGGCAGGGACCTGGGCCCTACTGCCCGTCTGATCCGCGAACCTTAATAGCACGATTGACGGTGAAGTGGCGTCGCTCTGGCTACGGCTGCGCCCGTCGCGCCATCCACTCGCGCGTCGCTGGTTTTCCATCGGGTCCGGCCGGAGTCTCAACCGTGCCGGTGATCGTGTCGCCCTCGATCCGGCCCGAGTATTTCGTGACGACCTTCTCCTTCCGCACGGTGCGCTGCACCGTGAAGTTCACCACGTCACCCTTGACCGAGGCACTCGCGAGCTTGACCGAGGATTCGCGGCCGCCCCGCCCGGGGCCGGTGAACGTGCCGCCGAGCTTTCCGTCCACCAGGGCCAGGACGACGGTGTTCTCCGCGGAGCCACTTTCGCCCTGGCCGTTGAACTTCCAGGTGCCGGAGGGATCGGCCGCCAGGGCGGTGGCCGTGAGACAAACAGCGGCAAGTGCCGCGCAGGATTTCAGGAACGATTTCATGGTTGTGATGTACCGCCCGCAGATTGTCCGCGGGCGTGCTCCATTCCTCGTCGTGTCCCGCTCCGGCGACAACGGCTCTGAAACCCGGAAGTTGGGGTGATCGCCCGGCGACGAGCGCCGGCCCTACAGGTATCCATCTCGACGGACCGCAGTCATCTACGCGGAGCTCGCGGAGGAGTTCTACGTTCTTCGCGGCTTCGCGCCTTCGCGTGAGCTCGTGGATTGAATAGAAAGCCGACCCGACCCACCCAGGCATTGCACAGAAGGACTATCGAAGCCCAATCCAAGCCGGGCAGCGTGGCGGCGAGCGTAAGCGAGTGGCGGCGCGAGCCAGCTCCCAACCCCCGCTTACGCTTCCGCGCGCAGCACCTGCAGCAGCGCCTGGATGTAGCCGAAGCAGTAGGCGAAGGCCTTCTGGCCACCGGCGTCACCGACGATCTGCGGCACATGGTCGGGCATAATCATGCCGTCGTAACCGACGTCCCGATACGTGCGAAGCGCCCGGGGCATGTCGATGTCACCCTCGTCGGGAAACGTCTCCTCGAACTTGAGGAACTTGCCGCGGATGTTTCGGAAGTGGACGATGAAGATCTTCTTGCGGCTGCCGAAGTACTGGATCGCGTCGAAGATTTCCTCCGCGGGTTTCTCCATCATTTCCGAAACGGTGCCCTGGCAGAAATTGAAGCCATGATAGGGACTCGGCTGGATCTCGATGAAGCGCTTCATGCCCTCCACGGAACCGAGCACCGTGTGCACGCCGCGCCAGCCGCGATCCTTTGGCATGCCGGGATCCTGCGGATGCAGGGCAATCTTAACCCTGGCCTCGTGGGCCACGGGCACCACGCGTTTCAGGAAATACTCGATCCGATCCCAGTAGATGGCCTCGCTGATTGCGCCCGCCTCGGTGAGCGCAGGCTCCTGCACCGACTTGTCGTAGTCGAAGGCGCTCAGGCTGGAACCGCCGCGGCCCACCGTGCGGGCCGTCCGCACCACGCCGATGAAGGTCAGGTTGTACTTCACCATTGGGATGCCGGCGAGACCCGCATTCCGAATCATCGTGCAGATGTCCTCGATCGTCTTCTCCCGCTCCGGATCCTTCGCGAGCAGAATTTCCGGAGTCTCGGCCCTCGTGATGTAGGCGGAACTCATCGGGAGCGGCACGCAGTCCAGCTTGATGCCAAACGACTCGACGTGCTGCCGCAGTCGCGTGAGCGCCTCGACGCTCCAGCCTTCCATCTTCCGGCCAATCTGTCCGCTGCAGATATTCGTCACCCCAAACGCCGCGAGCGCGCGGAGGGTGTTCTCCGAGTGATCGTGCTGGTGGCCCGGCTTCATGAGGACCGGCAACTTCGCTCCACCGGTCACGCGACCCGCCGCCGCGGCTGAGGCCGCGGGCGAAAGACCGAGGCTGGCCGCCCCGAGCGCCGCTTGGGCAAGAAACGCGCGACGGGGCAGCAACGCGGGCATGACGGGAACAACAGGGCCGGATGTGGGGGTGGACATGGGCGTGGTGGGACGTTGCTCCGCCGCGGAATTTCTTACGAGCAGATTTCGGGTTCGGAGTTCTGCTTTAAAGGTTCAGGGTTCTGGGTTGAGAGCTGAAGGCTGAGCGGTGAGACTCCAGCCAGTCCGTTCTCTACTGCCCTGCTCCGGTCTCCAGATCCGTTTCCCCATGCTGTCCAACTTCCTGCTCTCACGCCTTCGCCGCGGCTGTTTCGTCGGTTACTTTCTGTTCGCGCTGGTCGCCACGGCGGTCGCGGCAGACAAGAAGGTGCTTCTCATCGCCGGACGCCCGAGCCACGGACCTGGTTTTCATGAACACAATGCGGGCGTGCTGCTCCTGCAGAAGTGCCTCGAGAATGTGGCCAGCCTCAAGGTCTCCGTGGCCCTGAACGGGTGGCCGACCGACCCGGCCGCAATCGAAGGTCTGGACGCCATCGTGATCTATTCAGACGGCGAAACCGAAGTGAAGCACCCCGCCCTCGCCGGCGACAATCTCACCACGCTCGATCGAATTGTGGCGCGCGGCGCCGGACTGGGGCTGCTGCACTACGCGGTTGAACCCGCCGTCGTGAAAGGGCGGCCGGAGTTTATGCGCTGGGTCGGTGGCTACTTCGAAGTCCATCACTCGGTGAACCCACATTGGGACGCCGCGTTCACGTCGCTCCCGGTTCACCCGATCACCCGCGGAGTGAAACCGTTTACGCTGCGGGATGAGTGGTATTTCAATCTGCGTTTCGCGACTGGGGACAAGGGACTGACGCCGTTGCTGACTGCGATCCCGCAACCCGAGACGATGGCGCGTCCCAACGGGCCGCATGAGGGCAATCCGGCCGCCCGGGCCCTGCTGGAGCGGGTGTTTGTGCCGGTGGACCA
>CAINHV010000182.1 GCA_903848965.1 uncultured Opitutia bacterium
AAACGCGGGCTGGATTTTTTCGAAATCGGACCTCTCAATCCGATCTTCATGGCAGGTTCCTACCAGGTCATCGCGCGCAAGTGGCGGCCCCAGACGTTCGACGACGTCGTGGGCCAGGACCACGTGGTGCGGACGCTGAAGAACGCAATCACGCGCGGCCGGATCGCGCATGCCTATCTCTTTGTGGGCCCGCGAGGGACCGGCAAGACCTCGACCGCCCGGATTTTTGCGAAGGCACTCAATTGCACGGGCGGACCGAAGGCGGATTTCGACGTCAACGATCCCGCGTGTCTCTCGATCGCTGAGGGTTCCCACCTCGACGTGGTCGAGATCGATGGCGCCTCGAACAATGGCGTGGATCAAGTCCGCGACCTGCGCGAAACCGTGCGCTACGCCCCGGCGCAGGGGAAGTTCAAGATCTACATCATCGACGAGGTGCACATGCTGTCGGTCGCGGCATTCAATGCGCTGTTGAAGACGCTCGAGGAGCCGCCGGCGCACGTGAAGTTCGTCTTCGCGACGACCGATCCGCAGAAGGTGCTGCCCACGATTATCTCGCGCTGCCAGCGCTTCGACCTGAAGCCGATTCCCGACGACTTGATCGTGCAACGACTGAAGACGATCGCGAAGGAGGAGAAGATCACGATCACCGATCCGGCCCTGGCCTGCATCGCCCGGCTGGCCGATGGCGGCATGCGCGACGCGCAGTCGATCTTCGATCAGATGATCTCGTTTTGTGGCGGCGAGATCGCCGAGCCCGACGTCCTGGACGTGTACGGACTCGTGGCGGCGGACAAGATTGCGGAGCTCGCCGGGGCGCTCGTGGCCGCAGACCACCGGAAGATCGTGGCGATCGTCGACGAGTGCGATGCCGCGGGCCGGGACCTCGTGCGGCTGCTGGTCGACTTGCAGGCGCATGTCCGCCTCGCGGTCCTTGATGCCATCGCCCAGGGCGGCAAGAGCACGCTGCTGGGTGGCGCGATGACCACCGAACAGCTCACGCGACTGCTCGACGGGCTCCGCGAGGGGGAGGGCAGCGTGAAACTCGGCCTGGCCGAGAAGATCAATTTCGAGGTGACGCTGTTGAAGGCGGTGGAAGCCAGTCGCGCCCGGGCGATCGACAGCCTGATCAAGGAATTGGCTTCGCTGGCCGATGAAGCCGGAGCCGCGGGCCCGGGCGACGGCTCAAAAAAAAAGCCCTAATTGATCGGCTGGAGGCCCGGCTGGCGGCCGAGGTCCCGCCAGAGACGTTGGCGGAGCCGGAACCGCGGCAGCCTGCAACGGCTCCCATCAAGGGTGAGCGGCCGGCCGTCGAAGCCGGGACCCCGATTGGTTTGGCAACTTCGGTACCGGTGTCGCCGGCAACGTTGGCCACACCGGACGATCCGGCTTTCGAGACGGGGGATGAAATGGCCGAGTCCTCCTTTCGGGCCGAGGCGCGGGACCGCGGCGAGGTCGTGCTGGCCGTACCGAAGGCGGAGTCGGAGGAACCGGTCGACACGAAACCGCTTCCACCGCTGGACAAGATGGTGGAGCGAATCCCCGCCGACGTTCGGGACGTGCTCGAAGAACTCTTCCGGGCAAAATTCGTGGCCGTCCGGCGCGTGCCGGCCAAGGCGCTCAAGTCGTAAGGATCGTCACGACGGCTGAGCATTTTCATCGAGTGAGCGCTTGAACCGATTGAGTTAAGCACAGCCGGCCAGCCGGCATGGGCGCGCACGAGTGTTTGGACCGAAGACAAGGGTATCAGTCGCGCCCCTACAAATGCGGGTCGGGGGCGCGCTTCTACGAATTGAGTGCAAGGGCGTGGCTCGTCCACGCCTGGATGGTTGGAGGCTGTCATGCACTTCCTGTCGTCTGGAGAGCCGAGCTCCGTCGAGGCCGATGGCATGACTTCACGGATTCGGACTCGGGGGACCTCGCCCCTCCACTTGCCCGGATCGGTTTCACATCAGAAGAGGTGCACGACACGCTCTAATCCCCCGTCTCCCGCCGCGGGATATTGCGCGG
>CAINHV010000183.1 GCA_903848965.1 uncultured Opitutia bacterium
AGGTTCCGGGCGATCTGTTGCTCATCCTCCAGCAGGAGCTTCTTGAATTCGCGCACGTCCGCGAATGCCTTCCCCTGCGCGGTCACATTGCTCGGATCCACCGGGAGGGCATAGAAATACTGCTTGGGCCAGCCGTTCTTGCCGAAGCCGATGTCCGGCGTCTGCCCTTTGGCGATGGCCCGGTAACGGTCACGGTATCCACCAAGCACATCAAAGCTTTCGAGGGCGAAACCGGGTGGGTCGATATTACGATGGCATCCCGCACAACTCTCGTCAGAGCGATGCTTTTCCAATTGAGCCCGAATCGTAACGGCGCCGCGAATGTCCGGCTCCACGGCAGGAACGGCGGCCGGCGGCGGGGGTATCTCATAGCCGGCGATGCGTTCCATGATCCACTTGCCGCGCAACACCGGAGAGGTGGTCGTACCATTGGCCGTCAACTTAAGCACACTGGTCTGCGTCATCAGGCCTCCGCGCACGCTGTCGGCCGGCAGCGCCACGCGCCGAAGATTGACGCCCTTGACGCCGGGGATGCCATAGTGATTGGCCAGCCTTTCATTGAGGAACGTGAAATCGGAATCCACGAGATTGCGCGCCGGCATGTCCCGCTGCAGTAGCTCGGTGAAGAACATCTGGGTTTCCGAGACCCCCGACTCGACCAGGGCGTCGTCCAGGAAGTAGTCACCGTAAAGATTCATGTCGGGCGTCGTTTCGAATACCTTTCGCAGCTCGATCCAGTAATCGAGGAACGCGGTGACGAAGCGTTGCGACTTGGGGCTCGCCAGGAGCCGCTCGGTTTCGGCCCGCAGCACCGCGGGCTGGTGCAAATCACCCTTCTCGGCATGGGCCCGAAGCTGGGCATCCGGCACGCCGTCGGTCAGGAAAAGCGCGAGGCGGGTGGCCAGGGCATAGTCGTCGAGTCTGCCCTTCGTGCCCTCGTCCAGATAGACAAACTCTTGGGAGGACAATACCGCCGTATAAGTCGTCATCATCGAGGCCGCAAATCCGAGGCCACGATCCATCCGGTTCTTGAAGAGGTCCATGAACTGCTTGATGTCCGTTTCCTTCGCCGGGCGCCGGTAGGCGTGCGCCACGAAGTTTCGCAAGAGCCGGTCGGCATCCTGCATCGGATTGGCCGATTCGATTTCGACCGCCAGTTCCGTCTTTTTATTGTCGCCGCGACTTCCGCTGGTCAGGCCGTTTCCTGCGCCCGCACCCGTATTGCCGCCGCCCAGTTCCGCGGGAGGAGGCAGAGGGGCGGCAATGCGGATGGCAACCCCCGTGGCCGGGCTTTCGATTACCTTGTATTTGAGATTGCCGAACAACAGCTCGTAGCCGGGCTGCGTGGCGCGGTCGTAAATCGGACCCTCGACCTCCATCCAGCGAAAGGCGACGCCGGGTTGGCCGTCCGACTGCATCAGCGGGTTCGTATAGTTGACCACTCCGGTAAATCCAGGCCGGGAACGAAAGAACCGCACCGCGTCAGTCGTGATAATCTGGCCCGTTACCAGGTCGACATTCTTGAGCTCGAACACCTGCGGTTCAGGGGTCAGGTCCAAGGCACCAATCAGTATTCCGTTTCCGGGAGGAACCTTCGCATAGACGTGAATCCCTTCGTTGCGCCGTCCCGGGGTGACATCCGTAACACTGGCGAGATGCCATTCAAACGGCCCGCGCCCAGCACCGGCTCCCATACCACCACCACCGCCGCCGGCACCGGCGCGACCACCTCTCCCTCCCCGGGCGGCCGAGGGTGGCGGCGCATTGGGATCGCGAACGAGGCCCCTCGCATCGGGTGTAAACTCCAAGCTGGCACCAGCCGGAAGGTTCAAATTCGGACCGTTCCCGCCAAATCCACCTCGCTCATAGAAGCCCCACGGACCTCTCCAAATTGTGTAAGCCTGGAAGCGGACATTATATCTTCCGGTGATCGGCGCTTCAAACTGAGTCCAACGCGTATTGAAGGCGGGACCGAAATCACTGTGCGACCATGCCATCGCTTCCTCGTCCCGAACGGAAGGGTTGGCGGCGCCAACAGTAATCGGTCCCTCCCGATTGGCGGCCGGCGCGTCCGGACCCGAGCCGAGAATCGGAAACCTGAGGCGATCGGCCACTCCGTCCACCCCGGAGTAATCGATGCTGTCGCGGGCGTAGTAGCGCTTCAGGATGGTCGGCTGTTTATTGACTTCGACCGCCACCGCCTCGCGGATGGCGACTTGGGCGGCCGCCATATAGCGGGAAACGTGTACATGGGACACGTCGAGCGCCTTGCTCACCTTGTTGAAATACGCCAACTCGCCGTCCTCCGGCAATTGATCCGCCACCCTCAAGCCCGGGAGCCCGAAGAGATCACGCAGGGTATTTTGATGTTCAGAGCGGTTCAAACGCCGGCGCTGAACCCGGCCGAACTGAGCTTCAGCGTCGCGTTCCTGGGCAGTCAGGCCGAGTGACAACTGCTGCAAGAAAGCCGAGGTATCCTTTGGCTCCGGCCGCTTCTTCTCCTTCGGAGGCATCTCGCCATGCTGGATCCGATCATGGACTTTCACCCACGTGGAGAAATTGGCGGCGTCACCCGGGATGACCG
>CAINHV010000184.1 GCA_903848965.1 uncultured Opitutia bacterium
AGCTTCGGCATCGGAAAACCGAGGCCGCCGGGAAGGCTGCCTTGGGCGCCGAGACCCGGGGGCCGCGCGATCGCGGCAGCCTTGAGCAGGTTCTGCGCGTTATCGATCTGCTCGGCGTCGAAGAACCCGTGGAGCTGCCGGATGCGCGTTGGATGGCGCATCTTGCGCAGGGCCTTGGCCTCGATCTGGCGGATGCGCTCGCGCGTCACCTTGAACTGCTTGCCGACTTCCTCGAGGGTGCGGCTGTAGCCGTCGACGAGGCCGAAGCGGAGCGACAGCACGCGGCGTTCGCGCTCGGTCAGGGTGTCGAGGACGTCGATGATCTTTTCCCGCAGGAGCGAGTAGGCCGTCATGTCGTACGGATTCTCCGCCGACTTGTCCTCGATGAAATCGCCGAAGCTGGTGTCGTCTCCGTCGCCGACCGGCGACTGGAGCGAGATGGGCTGCTGCGCCATCTTCATGATCTGCTGCACGCGCTCGACGGGCAGGTTCATCTCGTCGGCAACCTCGTCGGGCGTCGGCTCGTGGCCGTATTCCTGCAGGAGCTGCTTCTGCACCTGCATGACCTTGTTCAAGGTCTCGATCATGTGCACCGGGATGCGAATGGTGCGGGCCTGATCGGCGATCGAGCGGGTGATGGCCTGCCGGATCCACCAGGTGGCGTAAGTGGAGAACTTGTAGCCGCGGCGGTACTCGAACTTCTCGACCGCCTTCATCAGGCCCATGTTGCCCTCCTGAATCAGGTCGAGGAAGGAGAGGCCGCGGTTGGTGTACTTCTTCGCGATCGAGATCACGAGGCGCAGGTTGGCCTCGACCATCTCGGTCTTCGCCTTGTGGGCCTCGCGGACGTGGACCATGGTCTGGGCGACGACGCGCTGCAGCTCGGCCGGCGTGATGCGCTGCTGGACCTCGATCTGTTTCAGGCGCCCATTGATTGCCTTGGTGTCGATCGCGGCGTCCTTCTTGGTCTTGGGGTGCTTGGCGCGCTCGAGCTGGTTTTGGCACTGCTCGATCTCGTCGATGGTCGGCCGGAGCTGCTCGAGGTATTCCTCGTACACCTTCAGCTTGAAATAGAATTTCGAGAAGAAACTGCGGAGCACGTTCTCCCGCTTCCGGAATTTGGCGTGGACCTTCTTCTTCTCCGCCTCGCCCTTGGCGTGCAGATACTCGTCCCAGGCGTCGCCGACCGAGCCCTCGGACTTCTGCGTGTTCTCGACGAGCTTCGGCAGGGTCTTGAAGTAGCCCTCGCGCGAATCGATTTTCTTGTCGATGACGATGCGGTCGAAGCGCTCCTCGCGGTTGAGGAGCTTGGCGCCGAGCGTCCCGATGTGCGCGCCGATCGCAGCGGCCTGGAAGAGCGCCTCCTGGGCCTTCAGTTCGGCGGTCTCTATCCGCTTGGAAATTTCGACTTCCTGCTCGCGCGTCAGCAGCGGGACCTGGCCCATCTGCTTGAGGTACATCCGGACCGGATCGTCGAGGATGTCGTTCTGCGACGTCCGCGATTCCTCCTCCTCGGCCTCCTCCATCCGCTGCTTGTAATCCTCGACCTGATCCGGCTCGAGAATCTCGATCTCGAGGTTCTGCAGGATTGAAAGGACGTTATCGATTTCCTCCTGGTTCTCGACCGACTCCGGGAGTGCCTCGTTGATGTCGTCGAAGGTGAGATAGCCCTGCTCCTTGGAGAGCCGAATCAGGTGACGAATCTTGTCGTTGATGCCACCCGCCGGGATGTCGGGACCGGCCACAACTCCCTCGGGGGTGGTCGCTGTTTTCGCGAGGACGGCCTCGACGGCTTCTGACTGGGCGGAATCGGGGGAGGCGGACTTGGCTTTACGCGGCATGTGGAGGAAGAGCGACCGAGCGAATGGCGAAGGGCGAAATGGTCAAACGGCGGCGGCCAAAATCAGCGGTTGGCGGAGCTGGCGTTGAATTTCAGAACGTTCCTTCAAGAGTGAAATTGGGTCAGATTCAATGTCCGCAGGGCCATTGGCCAAAGCAAGTTCTATTTGGCGCAGGCGGGGCTCCAGGGACCGCGCACGCAGTTGCCTCAGACCCTCTTGGGCCACTTTCACGGGGTCGTCGATATTGAGGGTTTCGAAACGCAGGGTCGCGACGAGCGATTGCTGTTCCGGCGTCTCCAGCAGTTCGTCGAGGTGCTCCCGCCCCGGCCAGGTGGCGTGTTCGAATTCGCCCAGGAACCGGTTGAGCAACACCCCGGCCGGATGGCTGACGTCCACCCAATCCGGCCGGATGGCATGGCTGAGGGGAGCGCCGAGCGACTCAAAGTGCAGGCAGAGCAGCAACAAGTGATGCTCGGGCGTGTGGGCGAGTCCCGACCCGCCGACAACTTGGGAGAGCAGGGCAGGGGAGCCTGCCGATGTGGATAACACGCCCTCGGCGGGCAGGGCCGCCGGGCGGGCGGCGGCCTGCCGGG
>CAINHV010000185.1 GCA_903848965.1 uncultured Opitutia bacterium
ATCGAGATGCATCATCGCTTCAAGAAGGATGCCCCGAGCGGCACCGCCGCGCGCCTGCTGGAAATCATTCTCGAGGAACGGAAGCTCAACGCCGACGCGCTGCGTCATGGTCGCGAGGGCCTGACCGGCGAGCGCACCTCCAGTGAGGTCGGGGTCCATGCCTTGCGGGGCGGCGATGTCGTTGGGGACCACACGGTCATTTTCGCCGCTCTCGGCGAACGGATCGAACTCACCCACAAGGCGAGCGACCGCGGCATCTTCGCCCGCGGCGCCCTCCGGGCCGCCCAGTGGGTCGTCGGAAAGCCCCCGGGCGTGTACGACATGCAGGACGTAATCGGCTTGAAATAACACGTGCTCCGGCGGGGGTTTTCTCCTCGCGCCGTGCCGACCCGTCGCTGCAACTTCGATCGTGATTACCTCCATCCAGGGCCTGCTGACTTCGGCGACGCCGCTGCGGGCGGTGATTGAACTGAACGGCTTCGGCTATGAAGTGAACATCCCGGTCACCACCGCGGAGAAGCTGCCCCAGCCGGGGGTCGTCGTGAAGCTGCACACGCACGTGATCTATCGGGAGGACGCGCAAACGCTCTATGGTTTCGCCAGTCCGGCAGAGCGCGATTTCTTCCGCCTGATGATCGAGCACGTCACCGGCGTGGGCCCGAAGATGGCGCTGACGATCATGAGCCGGCTGTCGCTGCCGTTGCTCGAAAGCGCGATCCGCCTCGGCGACATCGCGCTGCTCGCGAAATGTCCCGGCATCGGGAAGAAGACGGCTGAGCGCTTGATCGTCGAGCTGAAGTCCAAGGTCGGTGGCGAGGCGGGAACATCGAGCCTGGGCACGGGCGGGCCTGCGGCCGCCGGCAGCGGCAACAGCGCCACCCGTGACGCCGTCGCCGCCCTGACGGCGTTGGGCTACAAGACCGTGGACGCCGATGAGGCGGTGCGCCGTGCGGCCTTGGCCCTCGGGGCCGGCGCCTCCACCGAGGCCCTGATCAAGCGGGCGCTCAGCTAATTAAAAAGGCCGATCGAAGGACCGGCTTTGTTCGTCGGTCCGATTTGCGACTGGGTTTACTTGCTGAACCGAAACGAAACCCATTCGGCGTCTGCCTGGTCCGTCAGAGGCCGGCCATAAACCCGGGTGCCGGATTCCAGCGTCGTGGCGGGAGGCAGGGTTTCAAAGCGAAGGGACTCCGCCGGCAGCCGCTGCGGGAGTGGCGAGAGCTGCACCGTGCGCATCCAGTCGAAACGCTTGTCCGTCTGTTCGACCGCAGCAGCGAGCAGGGCATCGGCTTGCGCGCGTCCGCTCAGCAGGAGCGGATTGCCGACCGTGGCGACCGACGAGGCCGACAGGTTGACGGCGTGCACGAGGCCGGGCGTCGCCGGGGCGACTGCCGATTCCAGGCGGGCGATTGGGGCGGTCTCCGACGTCCTGAGATCGCGATTCCGCAGGCCGAAGATCACCGCGAGACAGGCCGCCGCGGCAAGCCCTCCAATCGCCACGAAGCGGCCCATCGCCGCCGACCGTCGTGGGACGGGTTCGAAGGCCACGATCTTCCGATCCGCGGGATCGGCTGCCGTCGGGAATTCCGTGGTGAACAGCTTGCACGCCTTCTGCAGGCGGCAGTATTGCTGGTACGTCTGGCGGCGGTCCGGGTGAGCCAGCACCTCGGCCTCGAGCCGCGCGGCGTCAGCCGGCGAGATCTCGTGGTCGATGTACAGGTTGAGCAGTTCGATAAACTCCGAGTCTTTCATTTGAAGTCCTCACCGAGCTTGGAGCGGAGGCTTTCGCGCGCGCGGGCAATTCGGCTTTTCACGGTGCCCACGGAAATGCCCAGGATGGCGGCAATTTCTTCGTAGGACATGTTCTTGACGTTGCGCAACACGAGAATCTCGCGGTGTTTGGAAGAGAGGCGGTCCATCCCCTTGCCGATGCGTTCGACAAATTCCTGCGTGACCGTGATGTCGTCCGGCGACTCCACTTCAGCAGGGATCACGTCGCTGAGAGTCAGATCGTTCTCCTGGCCGATGGGCGCATCGAGTGACACGGACTTGTCGCGCTTCCGTCGCCACCAATACCAGTACCGGTTGCGCGCGAGGTTGGTCGCGATCTGGTAGAGCCAGGTGGAGAAGGCGGAATCCCCGCGAAAATTGGCGAGCCCGCGATGGGCGCGAATGAAGGCGTCCTGGGTGACTTCCTCCGCGTCCTGCTGATTGCGGAGTAGCTGGTGCACCATCGAGTAGATCCGATCCCAGTATCTCGACACCATCTCGTTGAACGCCGCCTGATCGCCGTTCTTAAAACGGTCAACCAGCAGGCGATCGAAGGCAACTTCTTGAGCTTTGGCAGACATGCGGTCTGCTTCGCTCTGATGGGTATATTTTTGAATTGTTCCCAATATCTGAGTGGGCAGGTTGGCAGTTGACGCGACGCGGGTCAACTGCGTCGCCCGCACGAGGGGAGAAACATCTTGCAAACTCATAGCGCGAAAACCCATTTTTCACCCTCTTCGGTCGGGGGTCGATAGCTCAATGGTAGAGCAGCGTCCTTTTAAGTCGTTGGTTGAGGGTTCGAATCCCTCTCGACCCACCATCCATCTTCTTTCATTAACTCCAGCCCATGAAGCGTCTCGTCATCATCGAAGATCAAACCGCCATCCGAGAGATGCTGGTTGAAATCCTGCGGCTGGACGCCAACTACCAACTCGTCGGCGAGGCAGGAGATGGCCAGAGCGCCGTCCAACTCTGCCTCGAGGCGAATCCGAACATCTGCGTACTCGATGCGAAGCTCCCCGGCCTCAACGGCGTGGATATTCTCCGCCGCATCAGTAAGAAACTCCCCCAAATGCGTGTCCTTGTCTTTTCCGGTCACGAAAACCCGGTGCTGGTTCGTGAAATGCTGGAAGCCGGGGCCCATGGTTTCGTGGAGAAAACGGCCGGCTTGTTCGAGTTCAAGAAAGGACTCGAGACCGTGGCCAATGGCGGCACGTATTTCGGCCCCGCCGTGGCCGCGCTACTCCGCAACGTCGTGGCCAATCCAGCCACCAGCAATGCCCCCGATTTTCTCACCGATCGGGAGCGCGAGATTCTGCAACTCGTGGCCGAGAGCCACAGCACGAAGGAGATCGCGGCCAAGCTAGGCATCAGTGTAAAAACCGTCGACAACCACCGGACGAACTTGATGCGAAAGCTCAATCTGCACGATATTGCCAGCCTCACCCGTTACGCGTTGGAAGTCGGGCTGATCGAGCCGAAAAAGACCGTGTAATATCCTTGCCCGGCCAACTCCGTTTGCCGATAGGTTTGTCTTTCGCCTCTTCTCTTATGAATCTTGTTCCGAAGAAACTTTGTCTTGTCGTTGCAGGCGCCGCGCTGTTGTTCGCGGGCTGTCCCCAAACGCCGACGCGCCCGGATCCGAGCGCCACGGCGCTCGGCATGCAACCCGGCGGTCGCAACAACTCCTCGCTCAATCCGTCCGATGTCCCGATGAATTTGGAGGCCCCTGGCCTCAGCGTGCGTCCTGAGGGTTTCGACGCGAACAACCAGAATCGTACCGCGCTCCAGGCGGTCTACTTCGATTTTGATCGCTCGGATATCAAACAGGCGGAGCGTCCGAAGCTGCAGGCGGCCAAAGAATATCTCGAAAAGAACCCGGGCTACCGGCTCCTGCTCGAGGGCCATTGCGACTGGCGCGGCACGGCGGAGTACAATCTCGGTCTCGGCGAACGCCGGGCCAATGCCGCGAAGACCTTCCTCGCGTCCCTCGGCGTCTCTGCGGACAAGATCGAAACCGTCTCGAAGGGCAGCCTCGAGTCCGCCAAAAACGGCGATGATACTTCGACGGCCAAGGATCGCCGCGTCGAGCTCGTCGTCGTAAATCCGAGCACCGCACCGGCCCCGCTCTGAGCGAACAAGTTTTCCCAGCCGACACAAAAAAGCCCCGGGTTTCCGGGGCTTTTTTGTGTCCGGCCGACCGGAGGTCAGCCCCGAGCGACAGCGGACAGAATCCGGCGGGTCGTCTCGATGCCCTTTTTCATGACGTCGAGATTGAAGCTCTCATTCGGCGCATGCAGATTATCCTCCGGAAGGAAGAGCCCGAACATCACGGAATCGAGGCCGGTCACACGCTTGATTTCAGCGATGATCGGCACACTGCCGCCTTCGCGCAGATAGACGGGCGGACGTCCCCAGATCTCCCCGATCGCCTTGTCCGCCGCCCGAAACGCCCGCGCCAGCACCGGCGATTGGTCGCGGGGCGTGTTCGATCGATCCGGCGGGACCACGACGTAAGGATCCCCCTTGTGCTGATCGACGAAGGAGACCTTTACGCCCGACGGGGTCCGGGCGCGAATCGCGTCCATCACCAGCTTCTTGATCTTGTCGGGCCGCTGATTCGGGACGAGCCGGCAACTCAACTTCGCGAAGGCCTTGCTCGGAATCACCGTCTTCGTGCCCTCGCCCTGATAGCCTCCGCCGATCCCATTGAACTCCAGGGTCGGTTGGAAGCGCACCGCTTCAAAGGGGGAGAAGCCCGGGGTCGTGTAGAAAGTGTCGATACCCAGGAAGTCCGCGTACTCCTTCTCGTTCGCGCCCAGCTTCCGCAATTCGTCGCGCTCCCAGGGATGCACCTCGAGGACGTCGTCGTAGAAGCCCGGGACATTCACCCGGCCATCCGGCGTATGCAGCGTGGCGAGAATCTCCGCCAGCGCCTGGATCGGGTTGCGCAGCACGCCGCCGTGCAGGCCCGAGTGCAGGTCACCTTTCGCGCCGGTCAGGTGAACATCGAACAGCGTCAGCCCGCGAAGGCCGCAGGTGAGCACCACCTGATTCTCGTTCGGCAGCGCGGTGTCCGAGAGATAGACGAAGTCCGCCTCCCGCAGCCGGTCCGCGTACCGATCGAGAAACTTCGGGAAACTGGGGCTGCCCATCTCCTCCTCGCCCTCGACCAGGAAAGTAATCCGCAGCGGCAGCTTCGGGTCCTCCTCGAGGAGCTTCGCCACGGCGGCGATGTTGGTCAGCAGCGGACCCTTGTTGTCCGCGGCGCCGCGACCGTAGATCCGATTCCCCACGATCGTTGGCTCGAAAGCCGGCGTCTTCCATAATTCGAGCGGATCGGCCGGCTGGACGTCGTAGTGGCCGTAAATGATCACATGCGGCCAGCTCTTGTCGCCGTCACGCCGGGCGAGAATGATCGGATGGAGATCTGTCGGCACCACCTCGACCGCAAAGCCGAGCGAAGCGAGCAGTCCGGAGACAAACTCCTGGGCGCCCTTCATCCCGTCGCGTTGCTTCGAGTCCGTCGAGACACTACGATGCCGGATAAACTCCTTCAGCTTTTCAACAGGGTCGAACATTCCTCCAAGGTGGCGCAGTCCCCTGCCCCGCGCCAACCGCAAAAGCTCAGGGCGCGGCCGGCGCCTGGAAACGGCCGCGATTCGCGTCGTAGATGGGTACCACCTGCGGCATCAACGCCCGCAAGTCGGCAATCCGCTTCTCGTCCGCGGGGTGCGTCGAAAATAGCGCCCCAATCCGGCCGGCCGAGGAACCCGCACTGTCCGCGGCCTTCTTCTGGGCGACCATCTTCTGCCAGAAGGAAATCGCCGCCCGCGGATCGTACCCGGCCCGCGCGGCGTAAATCGCGCCCATGCGGTCAGCCTCGCTTTCGTTACTCCGCGAGTGCGGCAGGACCCGGCCCACCGTCGCGATTCCGCCATACGCGAGGTCAAACATTTGCCGGTTGCGGGCGTCGGTCTTGGTCTCGACGACCTGGCCGGCAATCTCGCCCAAACCGGAAATCACCATCCCTTCCGACATCCGTTCCGCGCCATGACGGGCGATCACATGGCCGATCTCGTGGCCCATGACGGTCGCCAGTTCCGCGTCGCTCTCGGCGAGTTGCAGTAACCCGGTATAAACGCCGACCTTGCCGCCGGGGAGCGCGAAGGCGTTCAGGTCCGGGGACTCAAACACGACGAACTCCCACTTCGCCCCGGGCAGTTCATTGCCGACGGCCTGCGCGATGCGCTGACCGATCCGATTCACACGCGCATTGAGCCGTGAATCCTTCGACACCTTTTCCTTCTGGCTGATCTCCGCGAAGGACTGCGCGCCGAGGGTCAGTTCCGCGCCCTGCGACAGCAACACGAGCGAGGTCCGTCCGGTGACGGGGTTGGTATAACAGCCGGCCAGCGCCAGCGTCGCCGACACGAGAAGGGACAGGATCAATCGTTGCATGTTAATCGTGCGTGGTTCGCCCCGGCTGCCGGGGGTGAGTTCAGTGCTTAAAGTGCCGCGAGCCGGTGAAGACCATCGCCAGGCCGCGCTCGTCCGCCGCCGCAATCACCTCGGCATCGCGCACCGAGCCGCCCGGCTGGATGGCCGCGGTCGCCCCGGCCGTCGCGGCTGCAATCAGCCCGTCGGCGAAGGGAAACAGCGCTTCGCTTGCCACCACCGAACCGCGCAAATCGAGCCCGGCCTCGCCCGCCTTCCAGACCGCAATGCGCGAGCTGTCGACCCGCGCCATCTGACCCGCTCCGACGCCGAGCGTCTGCTCGCCACGGCAATAGACGATCGAGTTCGACTTCACGTGCTTGCCGACCTTCCAGCCAAACATCATCGCCGCCCATTCCTCGGGGGTCGGCTCGCGTTTGGTGACGACTTTGAACTCGCGCACGTTGCCGAGCGTCCGATCGCGATCCTGCACGAGCACGCCACCGACGACGGATCGAATTTCCTGCAGGGCGTCCGCCCCGATGCCTTCCTTCGCCACCATCAGCCGCAGGTTCTTTTTCCTGGCCAGCAGCGCGAGCGCCTCGTCGCTGAAGCGCGGCGCGATGATGACTTCGGTGAAGATCTCCGCAATCGCCGCGGCCAGCGGGCCGTCGAGGGTTTGATTGACCACGATCACGCCCCCGAACGGCGCCTGCCGATCGGTCGCATAGGCTTTCTCCCACGCTGCCAGCAAGGTGTCCGCACTCGCGACGCCGCAGGGATTCGTGTGCTTGAGGATCGCGACCGTGGGCCGCTCGAATTCGCCGATCAGGTAGGTCGCAGCCGTAATATCGAGAATGTTGTTGTACGAGAGTTCCTTCCCCTGGAGCTGGGAATAGTGATCGTGGAACGTGCCGTAGAGCGCCGCCTGCTGGTGAGGGTTCTCGCCATAGCGCAGCGCCTGAGCCTTCTTCCACGACCGGGTCAGCGTAGCCGGAAAGCCCCCGATCGCCGCGAGGTCGGGCTCCGCCGCCTGGGACTCGAGATACCGCGCGATGGCGCCATCGTAGCTCGCGGTGCGTTGAAACACCTTCAACGCCAGCCGCCGCCGCAGCTCGCCCAGTTTCTCCGGGGCCGCCAGCGCCTCGGTCACGGAGGCATAGTCGTCCGGGTCGCAGACCACGGTCACGCTGTCGTGGTTCTTGGCCGCGCTGCGCAGCATCGAGGGCCCGCCGATATCGATGTTCTCAATGGCCTCTTCGAAGTGCACGCCCGGCTTCGCCACCGTCTGCTCGAAGGGATAAAGATTCACCACGACCAGATCGATCAGCTCGATGCCGTTCTTCTCCGCCTGCGCGAGGTGATCCGGCAGGTCGCGCCGGCACAACAGTCCGCCGTGAATCTTCGGATGCAGCGTCTTCACGCGGCCGTCCATGATCTCCGGGAAGCCCGTGTGCTGACTGACCTCGGTCACCGGGAGTCCTTTTTCAGCCAGTAGCTTCGCGGTTCCGCCCGTCGAGAGCAGCCGGTAGCCGTGCTGCCGGACCAGGGTCGTCGCAAATTCGACGAGACCACGCTTATCGGAAACGGAAAGAAGAGCGAGACGGACCATGCTCCGGATTTCTGGTTGGCCCCCAGATGGGCACAAGGCCAAACACGCGCCGCCCGCGAACCCACTTGCCGCGAACCGAAAGCCGCGTCTCCTTGACGGGTGCCCCGTTCCTGCGAACTACCCCGTCTCACCGCCACGCTCGACAAGCTCTGCTACCACCATGGCGGCGCGAGCCTGCCCCCGGACAAGCCGCATGCGTTCGTGTACAACATCACGATTCGCAATGGCTCGGATCGGGTCGTCACGCTGCTCGGGCGGAAATGGGTGATTCTCCATGCCGACGGCACCCGGCTCGTGATCGAGGGCGACAAGATCGTCGGCGACACACCGCGCCTCCCCCCCGGCGAGCACTTCTCCTACAGCAGCTACCATGTCACCGGGACCGCCGCTGCGGCCCAAGGCAGTTTTCATGGAGTCGATGAGTTCGGCAACCAGGTCCATGTCATCCTGCCCACGTTCGAGATGACCATTCCGCACAGCTGAACCGCGTGAACGGCCGTGATCGGTACTACTTGGATTCCGAAATTGGCAGCGTAGCCCGCGACGTGAGCCGCGGAACGACTTTAGGCGAAGCAAGGAAAAAGTCCCTGCGCTCACGGGTAGGGCTACGCCGAAGCGCTTAACCTCGGTATCCAGGTACTAGCGGCCCTGACGGGACTCCCGCCCACAGTTCTTCCTCGTTCTCCCGGCGGTTCTCGTGCTTCCTGCCGCTTTCATGAAATTAACTGACCTGAACCGCGATGGCGGCATCGGTGCCAACTCGCTGCTCGTTCAGCTCGGCGATCTCAACGTACTGATCGACTGCGGACTGCACCCGAAACGAGTCGGTCGCGCGGCGACACCGGACCTCAAGCCGCTGCGGGGCCTCACCCTAGACCTGATTGTGATCACGCACTGCCATCTCGATCACATCGGCAGCCTGCCGGTCGTGATGCGCGAGCATCCGCATACGCCGGTGATCATGACCACCTCGAGCCGTATGCTCGTGGAACGGATGCTGCACAATTCGGCCAACGTAATGCTGCGCCAGAAGGAGGAGGGCAACGTGCCCGACTACCCCCTTTTCACGCACGACGACATCGATCAGTGCGGCAAGCGGCTCACCGGTCTGCCCTTTGGCCATGCCCGGCACTTTCGCGGCGCCAAGGACGACATCGAGATCACGTTTCACCCCGCCGGGCACGTGGCGGGTGCGGCCGCGGTCGAGATTCACCACAAGAACCGGCGCATCTTCCTCACCGGCGACGTCCTGTTTGAATCCCAGCGCACGCTGCAGGGCGCGAAGTTTCCCGCCGGACACATCGACACCCTGGTGATGGAGACGACCCGCGGGTCCACGGAGCGGCCGGTCGGCAAGGAACGGGTGAACGAAATCGCCCGGCTCATCGCCTCGATCAACGACACCATTCAGAAGGGCGGCTCGTATATGGTTCCCGTCTTCGCCCTCGGCCGGATGCAGGAACTGCTCTCGGTGCTGCACGACGCGCGAAAATTTGGCCGGCTCGTCGACTGTCCGATTTATGCCTCCGGGCTGGGCGTCGATCTCGCGGATTACTTCGACGAAATCTGCCGCAAGACCAAGCACGTCGAGTTTCAGCGCAGCATCCTCAAGGATCTTCACGTCAAGCCGCTGCCGCGCAAGATGACGCCCGGCGAGGATCCACACCAAAAATCCCTCTACATCATCAGCTCCGGCATGATGGTGGAGCGGACACCGAGTTACACCCTCGCCTCAGGCCTGCTCGGCCATCCGCGCAACACGATCGGCTTCGTGGGGTACTGTGACCCGGAGACTCCGGGCGGCAAACTGCTCGCCGCCGCACCCGGCGACGATTTCATCTTCGAGGCGGCGAGCGTCCGCACGAAAATCAAGGCCCGCGTGGAGCGTTTCGAGTTGAGCGGCCACGCGGATCGGGAGGAATTGCTGGAATTCGCCCTTCAGACGGAGGCGAAACACATCATCCTGACCCACGGCGATCCCCCCGCGCGCGCCTGGTTCGCCCAGCAACTGGCCCAGCAGGCGCCCAAGTCGAAGGTGATCGATCCGATTCCGCTGCAGACATATCAGCTCTGAGCCGGAGTGTGCCGTCGAAGGCTTTCAACGGCGACCGGATCGAAACCGATTGGTGTAGGGCCGCCTCTCGTCGGCACGCCCCAAATTCACGAGGTAAAACAGGCCCGGCGACGAGAGCCGGCCCTCCCGTCGCGGTTCAACTGAATTGATCCGGCTAAGGACTCCGCCCCTCGAGTCCGATGACGCAGCGGAAGCCGAAGTCGGAGCGCCGACGCGGCGCCGGAACTTCGAGCCGAAACGAGGCCTCGAGATGATGCGCACCGAGGCGGCTGTACGCGCCGCCACGCATGACGCGAGAGCCCGCCTTCCCGTCGAAGAAGTCCTCGCACCACTCCCAGGCATTTCCTGTCAAATCGTAGAGTCCTAGCTTGGTCGCAGCGAAGGTTCCCGCCGGCGAACTATCCTCGAAGCCGTCGTCGTAGCCGACGACGATATTCCAGTCCGGATGCCGTCCCCGCTTGGCCGCCTCGTCGGAGAAGTTGCCCATGCCCTTGGGCGGAGGAAAGGCCGTGCCCCACCAATAGACTTCGCCGGCCTTGCCGTTTCGTTCCTTCGGCGTCGCGCCCTGCTCGCGCGGCAGGCCGATCGCGGCGCTCCACTCTTCATCGGTCGGCAATCGATAAACCTGATTCGGCCCCAGCCGGCCCGCGGCGCGCTCCGTCTCAGTCATCCAGGTGCAGAACGCCCGGGCGTCCTCCCAGTTCACCCCACAGACCGGATGCAGCGAAGTCTGGGGAAACGCCGGCGAGCGCCAGGAGTCGCCGTGCGCGCGCCAGCCGTCATCGCGTTTGGAAAGCATCCCGGCGGTGGCGTCGTAGCCGGTGGCGCTGACAAAGGCTTCGAAATCCCGCACGCGCGTTTCCCAAATCGAGAACAGGGCCTTGGTGCCGGCGACGGGGACAAACTTCATACCGAGCCCGTTCTCCCACGGCTGATCCGCCGCGGGCTGCGCGCCGACGAGGCCCGTCCACGTGCTGCCCAGCAGCGCGCCAAGGACAATGAAAATTACCGGAAGGCGAAGAAAAGCAGGGCGGCCGATCATGCCGCGAAGGCTGAAAAATCCGCCCGTGATCGCAAGCGTGCGACGGCAGGTCGTCCGCCCGTTGAGGCCTAGACTCCCTGCCCTCACGGGCAGGGCTACGCGACCGGAGTGGTACGAGACGTGAACAGCGGAATGATTTGCCAGTGGGCAATCGAAGGTGACAGCGGGCTTTGCGAGAAAAATATTTTGGGTCAGCCGTGGATTGATCTTGGTCCGAAAGGCCGTCACGTCTTCCGGCTTCCCTGCATGATCGGCCTACGTGACGACACCGGTTCAGCTCCGGCGCCTGCCAGCCACGCGCCTGTCCTGACCGCGAAAATCTTCGCCGAGGACGGCTGGCTGCAGGAGGCGCTGCAGCTGGAGCACCGCCCCCAGCAGGAACAGATGGCGCGCGCCGTGGCCGGCGCGATGGAGACGGACCAACCCCTGCTGTTCGAGGCCGGGACCGGCGTGGGCAAGTCGCTGGCCTATCTCATTCCCGGAATCATCCGGGCCGTGGACCAGTCCCGGCAGCTCATTGTCTCGACGCACACGATCTCGCTGCAGGAACAGCTCGAGTCCAACGATCTCCCGGTCTGCCGGCGGCTCTTTGCGTCCACGCCGTCGCTCGCGGCGTATCGGGATTTCAAGGCCACCGTGCTGGTCGGCAAGTCGAACTACCTTTGCACGACGCGGCTCTCCCACACGCTGGCCGATCGGGCGACGCTGCTCGCGGATGCCGACTACGACGACCTGCGCCGGATCGCGGATTGGGCGGAGACGACGACCACTGGCCTGCGCCACGAACTCAAGCCCGCGCCCCGCGCCGAGGTCTGGGACGCGGTGAGCGCGGACTCGGCCTCCTGCTCCCGCAAGCATTGCGACGGACAGAAATGCTTCTACCAGCGAGCCCGGATCCGGCTGCGCTCGGCGAATGTCGTCATCGTCAACCACGCCCTGCTTTTCGCCCTGATCAACGCCGGCGGCGCGCAGGCACAGGCCGGGCAGGATGCGAAGGGGGTGTTGTTTGCGGACGATTTCGTCGTGCTCGACGAGGCGCACACGGTGCCGGACGTCGCGACGGAGAACTTCGGACTGTCGCTCTCCAGTTATAGCGTGGATCGCGCGCTCAAGTATCTCTTCAACCCGCGCACGAAGCGCGGGCTGCTGCGCAAGCTCGCGGGCGCCGAGGGCCAGCAAAGGGTGCAGGATGCCCTGGACGCTTCGCGCCAGTTCTTCGAGTTCATCGGGAGCACGCTGCTGAGCGAACGATCCGTGGTGCGCCTGCGCGTCACTGACTCCGCCGAGCCCACGCTCGATGCTCCCTTGGATGCGTTGCACCGACTCGTGGGCCAGGTGGCGGACAAGTTGGAGGACGGCCGGGAGCGGGACGAACTCCTCGAGCAGAAGCAGAAACTGAAGGCGATCCAGGCGGGCCTGACCGAGTGGCTGACGCTCGGGGACAAAGGACACGTGTATTGGGGCGAGCGCGGGGGACGGAAAGAGACGATCGTCACATTGCGCAGCGCGCCCATCGACGTGGCCCCGGAATTGCGCCGCCATCTGTTTGGGCGGGGCACCAGTGTCATCTGCACCAGCGCGACGCTGGCCGTCGGCGGAGAAACCGGGCCGTTTGCCGCCCGGATGGGCGCGGAGGACGCGTCGGCGGTGGTCGTGAAGTCGCCATTCGACTTCGAGCGAAACATGCGCGTCTACGTGGCCAACGATGTTCCGCTCCCCACCGCACAGGAGGCGCGGCTGTCGCTCGATGTGCTGGCGGACTACATCGGATTCTGCACCGAGCAGGTGCGGGGCGGTTCGCTGGTGCTATTCACCAGTTACAGCGACATGCGTGCGGTGGCGGCCCTGCTGGAGGACCACTTCCGCGACGCGGGCCGACCGTTCCTCATGCAGGGCGCCGACCTCTCACGCACGGAACTGGCGCGGCAGATGCGGTCGTTGGGCAACGCTGTCCTGTTTGGCACGGATAGTTTCTGGACCGGGGTGGACGTCCCCGGCGATGCGCTGGGCCAGGTGATTATCACGCGACTGCCCTTCGATCCGCCGACTCATCCGATCACGGAAGCGCGGTGCGACCAGATTCGGGAACGAGGAGGGAATCCGTTCAACGAACTCACCCTCCCCGACGCCCTGATCAAATTTCGCCAGGGAGTCGGCCGGTTGATTCGGCGCGCATCGGATCGCGGGCTGATCACGATCCTGGACTCGCGGCTGCTGGCCAAGAGTTACGGGCGGTTGTTCATCGCCTCGCTGCCGCAACTGGAGTTCACCCTCCTTTCGCGTGAAACCCGGGAGAAAAAATTTCATCCTTTCGCCTGACCCGGGGGGCAGATAACTTCCTACTCATGCTATCGCTTCGCGCCGCGGCACTGACGGACATCGGCCGGGTACGCCGGGAGAACGAGGATCGGTTCATTCTTGATGAGGCTTGCGGACTGTTCGGCGTGGCGGATGGGGTCGGCGGCCTGCCGGGAGGCGGGGAGGCGGCCCAACTGACGGTGGATGAAATTGTGGCGGCATTCCATGCCTTGGCGCCGGATCGCGAGCCTGACCTGGTGACGATCGTGCATCACGCCAATGCGATGGTTTCCGCGCTGGGCCAGAGAATGAGTCCCGCGATGGGTATCGGCACAACGCTGACGTTCGGCATCGTGCGGGCCGGTGCGCTCCAAATCGCGCATGTCGGTGATTCGCGCTGCTACGGAATCTGCCAGGGGGAGTTTGTTCGGCTGAGCGAGGATCACTCGGTGGAGAATGAAGCGCGGCTGCGTCGCGCCCGGGGCGATGTCGTCTATTATCATGAAGCCAACCGCAACGCCCTGACACGGTGCATCGGCCAACCGACGCCGCCGGAGGTGGATGTCAGCCAGCGAGCCTTGTCGGCCGGCGACCGGATCGTTTTCTGCACCGATGGCATCACCCGCATGATCCCGGATTCGGAGATCGCCGACATTCTGAAGCGGCACGACGCGCCTCAGGCGGTAGTCGACGAATTGGTCGCGCTCGCGGTGCGGCGGGGCGGTCCCGACAATGCGACCGGCGTCGCGTTCTTCGTGAATGCGGTGTGACGACGCGCGTCACCCAGTTTCAGGCGATGGTGGATCGGGATCCGTCGAATCCCATGTTCCGATTCAGCCTGGCGCAGGCGCTGGCCGCCGAAGGCAGCGGCGCCGAGGCACTCCCCCACTTCGAATTCTGCGCGGGCACGAAAGCCGACTGGATGATGCCCCGCATCCTCGCGGGCAAGCTGCTCGTGCAACTGGGTCGTCCCACCGAGGCCCGCCCGCATCTCGAAAGCGCCCTGGCGCTCGCCTGCGACCAGCACCACGAGGATCCCGAGCGCGAGTTGCGCGCGCTCCTCGCCGAGATTTAGCGGCCGATAAACTGGCGTAGCCGTCCCGCCGTCGGGGACGAGCGTTGAGAGCCCGGGAGTTCGTAGTTCCGTCTTCAGGCGGAATGGCCGCCGGAGGCTTAGCGCCGCGGAGCCGCAACGTGCGCGAAGCGGTCACGGCATTTTATTTCGACCGGCACGCTCCGGCCCGCGTGCGCCTGCACCTCGTGCGCGACGAAGTGCACCATTTCTGCTTGCCGCCGATTGTCCACCGAGCGTAATACCGCCCACTCTTTCGATTCCCGAGAAGGTCTGGAATGAGGTTCTTTCCCACCCCGTTTGCTCGCTCATCGTTTCTTACGTTATCACCGGCACGGCGATAAACTGTAGAAGACGACGGTCGCAGGCGGCGGGAGGGGAATGCGCAAGTGTCTGATTGCGAATGGTGACGCCAGGGTAGCTCAGTGGTAGAGCAGAGGACTCATAAGCCTTTGGTCGCCGGTTCAATCCCGGCTCCTGGCACCACCAAAATCGCGCTTTTGACCCCCGGACCGCGGGCCGGTCGCTGTCCCGGTCGAAATCGCCGGCGTTTCCTCGCGCAATAGCCGGGCCTGGACTTCCAGTGACCCGCGATAATACGGCGGAAACAGCACCAGGAGGGCCTGTTCGGCGGATGCGAGCGTCACGTCCTCGGCGTAGGAATGAAAGTCCCGGTCCTTCAGGGCCGCGCGGAGTTCGAGGCGGACGTGGCCCGATACGCCGGGGATCGGATTCAACCCGTCGCGGATCGCCATCGGCCGGCCATTGATCCGGCCGCACAACGAAAGCCCGCTGAGGTTGAGCACTGTGAGGCGCGCGGAAACGGACTGCGGCGCGTGCTCATCGACGACGAACGGAGTCAATGAGCCGCCGGAAGCCTGGCCGTTGGCAGGTGCCAGGACGATCAATGCCCGGGTGGTGGTCGGGGGAATCCACGCTTCGGCAACGGCGGCCCCGGTGATCGTGTTCACCAACCGCACGGGCATCGGGCCGCGGTAGGAAACAACAGAGGAGCGCGCGGTGGGGTGAAGTTCGATCGGCTGCGGCGCCTGCTCGTCACCAGGAAGAAACGCGAGTCCAGGGATGGGGCGCAGGGCAAACACGCTAAAATGAACCGCCGGTGGGGGCGCTGAGTCGGCCGCTCCGAGTGCAAGGGACAAGCCGAGCGCTAACACTACACCGGCCAATGTAATCAACCGATTCGCCGAGGATAGTTCGGGCTGCGGGCTCATAGTTCGTCCCGATTCAACCAGCGAAAGGCGACGACCCGGAACCGGCGGCCGTGGGATCGATTGAGGTCACTCGTGAGCTGCGCCGGCCGAGTGGCGGGCGAATCCGCGACGGGATCAACATACCAAGGCTGTCGTTGGACGAGCGCCTCACACCACGTTCGGCCCTCGATCTCGTCGGTCGCCGGGTTCACCGCGTCGCCATAGCTCCGGATCACGAAGGTATCCGACCGCGCAAAGAGCACCGGGCCCAGCGTGGTCATGAGATCGGCGGACGTCAGCCATTGGGAACTGAATTCACCGATGTCGGCGTTGAGGCCGGCGTCGGCGATGGCCTGCTCGAGGACATTGCCGCCGCCGGAGCGCGACCGCGGAGCCAGAAAGTCCTCCACGCTGCGGAAAGGTCCGGACTCGCCATGGTGCGTGCGGATAGCTGACGCGAGGGCGGTGGCGAGCGCACCGGTCTGCGCCGGGTCGAGGAGCCGCACGCCCCGGCGATAAAGATCGGTGCGGGCCGTGGACGGCATCGACGGATCCAGCGGTGGCGCGGTGGTGCTGGCGGCGTAACCTGGATCCGCCTTGAAGGTCTCCCGGGCCGATTGCGGGAAGCGAAAGTAGGCCGCCTCGTCGTGTCCCGGTTGGCGCGCGATCGCATCGTCAGCAGCGGTGCCGGTCTCGGGTACGACGTTGTGATATTCGAACGACTCGCCCGTCCTCAGCCGGCTACCGCGGAGAACGGCCAGCCAGGCCGCGGCGTTCACTGAGTTGAGATTGAACGCCCCGCCCTGCAGCAGGAACGCCGAGAGGTACCCGCCGGTGGCGGCGGTAAAGTCGGACATCGCGACCGGTGCTCCCGTAACGGAGTGACGTGGTACAATCTCAAGCAGCGACCCGGGCAACCCGGGAGAGGAACCGCTCCCTTCGTGCATCGCGTTATCGCCGAGTCCTGAGAAGAAGAAGCGATCGAAGAGCTCGGTGACCCGCACCCCATTCAGAGTCGTCGGTCCGGCCCACGAATTGCCGATGCAGAACGGCCGCCGGCCAGCGAGCGGCAGATGCTGGAGTTCGCCGATCGAACGCAGGGGCGCGCGGGGAAGTTCGAAGACCGGGACGTCCTCATTGTAGGACATGCCGCTGCGGCCCATCACGCGGTCCAGCAGGCGATTTTCATTGGTCAAGATCGCGTTGCCGCCCACCCCGACATACGCGCTGGGAAGATCGCCGCCGCTACCGGCCCGGTACACCGGCTCGCCGGAAACCGGGCCGCGGGGATCCCCGTTCTCCAGACTCAGCCAGCCGGGCTCGTCGGGCGCCGCCACGAGATCAATCGGGTCCAGCAGTCGGAACGGAAAGCCGAAGCGGTATTCGTCGTTGTTGCTGGCCCGCTGCGGGGTCGTGGAGAACGCGGCAAATTCAGGACTGCGCACGGTGGCCAACGGCCGTCCATCGGCCAGTTGGAGCGTCACGGTCAATTGGGAGGACGCACCGCTCACGGACAGCAGGACCCCGTTTCCGGCCGGTGCCAGGTAGCTCAATCCGGTTGGGGAGACCCAGAGATTCGCGTTCGGCACACTGAGCGTGCGGTTGTAGAACTCCGTCTGCCAGGCCCCCACCCTTCCGCCCCGCGTGCGCCACGCATAAACCCGACCCGGCAGCCAGGAACGATCGTCGGGATCTCCCGAGAAGGACGTTTCCTCAGGCGACAGTTCGACGACCATCGGGCGGCCGAAGAGATCCTGGAGCGAGACCGGCTGACGGCCGCCGTTGGAGTCGAGGAGGACGAGGTCAGGCAGGCCCTCGATGGCGAGCCGGAGCGGCTCGGGAACGATCGCACTCGTCCACGGATTCCACAACTGCACCACGAGCCGCGCGCGCACCTCCATCGTGTTGGCCGCGGCGGGCGCAGCGTTGCCGCCAGTGCGTCGCACGTTGAACTGCAGGAAAAATGACCCGATGACGGGCGCGTTGGTGAAGGTGATTCCGTCGTCGCTCACCGTGGGCCGAATCCGGTGCCGGTGACGAAACGGACGTGAACCGTAGCCGGGAACAATGGGGTAAGCGGAATCCGGCGCGGACGGCGCTTCCATGTATCCGGCAGAATTACACCACGCGGCGAACGCGGATCCGAGAAGGCCGGGTTGAGTGGAGAGATCCTGACGCAAGCCGCCGGCGATGGTGTTCGCGAGGACGCCAAGATTGTTGTGCGTCCACGCATGGCTGTGGTCACGCATGACGTCGGGCCCGAGGCGCGCGCCCGACGGCTGGCGCAGATAACCGAGCTGCTGAGGGACGATGATCCGCTGTTGATCAATGAGGCCGGCATTCGCGACGGCGCGTGGATCGAACAGGATCGCACCGGTGTCGCTGAGCGGCGCTGCACCGGTAAACAGATCCGGTCGCCAATCCGCGTCGAAGACGGCGGGGCCGGGTACCGCCACCGGCGCTTTGAGCCCCTGATCGCCCACCCACCACGCGTAGTGACCGACGGTGATAGGAACAGATCCGGCGTCCCGGAGCGGATCGTCGGCGGTGATGGCGCGTCGCGGGGCGCTGACGACGCCGGATGTCGCCGCGGAAGACGATCGATAGAGTTGAACCAGGTCAGTTTCGGCGATGACCGAGTTTGGCTGCACGGCGATTGGATCATGCTCGTTTCCGCTCACCAGCCAGGTGGCGGCTCCGGGGTGTGCGTGGGTGGTGTCCCAGACGCCGGTCCAATGCGGATGAATGGCGTCATTGATCCAGGCGGCGGATGCCGTGACGCGTTGATCCGGCCCGGCCCAGCGCTGCAGTTGGGCGAGCGCGAGGGATTGCGCGAACAAGGCATTCTGACGGGCCTGAGCTGTCCGCTGCGTGGCGGTTGCTGTGACGCGGTTGACGCGCAATGACGCCGCCAGACCGGTCACGAGCAGGGTCAGCAACGCGAGGAGGGACACCGTCAAGATCAGGGCAAATCCACCGGTCCGCGGACGTCGGAGTCTTCGTCTGCGACCGATGTTACCGGGTAATCGGATCATGACGGCGGCCGCACAAGTATGCGGCGGGTGAAGACGTGGGAGTGGGCCAGCACAAGTCTCCACCACTCGCCAGATGCGGATGACGAAAGGGCGGGCCCGGCACCCTGTTCGAACGCGGCCAGCTCCTGCGCCCCCGTTTCGGTCAGGACGCGTACGGCGACGTCGACGACATCCGGAAGTCGCGACAGTTCGGCGGTCGGAAACGAGGCCGACGGCGTGGACTCCAGGACCGGGAAGATCGTCCGCAATCCGTCGAATTCGTCGGGATCGTAAACGTGACAGCGGAGGCCGAAATCCACCACATGATCCGCGATGACGGCCGAGTAGTCCCCTTCCCTTCCGGGCGTGTGAATGCCACCGGGATCGCCGGGTGTGACGTAAGCGGACGCCGAATACGGAGCGGCACGGAGGTCGAAGCCGGATTCAAGGGTGCCAGGCCGGGCCGAATTGCCAGCGTCGATGGCAGCGGGCCGTACCTCCGCCCGGTGGAGCAGGTAGGCGGACCGCGCGACGTCCGCACCGAGCGAGCGCCGGACAAC
>CAINHV010000186.1 GCA_903848965.1 uncultured Opitutia bacterium
ATTCCGGGCGGCCAACTTCGACCAAAGGCGTGGACGAGCCACGCCCCTATCAAAAACTTCGTACGGACGTGCCTGGTGCGCGCCCGACTTCTTCTCAAAAGAACATCGCCTCGCTCAACGCTATGTCGGGTGCGAGCAGGCTGACCGCCGCCGCCAGCCGCGTGCTGCCGGTGCCGAAATCCGCCGTGAACAGCGCGTGTCCGGTCTTGAGTTCCCCGTGCCAGTGGAAGTGCCGCCCCGGCGCGCCGTAATCGAACCGCACGGCCAGCGTGCCATCGTCCTTCGCGGGCGGCCCCTGCACGTGGAAGGCAATGCCGTCAGCGCTCGCACCACAGGCCGTGAGCCGCCGACGCAGCCAGGCGAGCATGACGCGCGCTTCGGCCGGCACCGAGCCATCATGCGAAACAGTCACGCCGCGCAGGCCGTTGACGATTGTGCCGGGGTCGTAGGCAGCCAGGAACTGGCCGATCGTCTGCCGCACCGGCAGCAGGCGCGAGTAAACCAAATCGCGGACACTGTTCGGATTCGGCCAGGGAAACGTCAGCGCGTTATCCGGCGCGATTGCACTGTCGAGTAGCACGCGTTTCGCCCGGCTGAGCAGGTACCGATAGTCCGCGAGTCGGGCGCTGGCCGAAAACCGATGCGCCCAATAATAGAGCGGGAGATCCGTGGAGAGGCAGATGGAGACCTGGTTCTCCAAGTAAGGCCGCGCGCCCTTCGAATAGCTGAGCATCACGAACTCGACGCAGCGTTTGTCCGCCTTCGATTTCCCGAGGAAGCATTCGCCGTACACCTTCGCGCGAATCTCGGTCGAGCCCGTTTCGGTGTGCATCGGGCACAGGACCACGATGCGGCTCGGGTAGCGCTGGGAGAAGCGCTCCACCACCTCGAACTGCTGCGCCGCGTCGGCCGCGGTCGTGTTCAAGCCGAGATGCAGGACAAAGTTCACCTGCGTGGCGCGGGCATCCTCGGCCTCGGGCGCCGGCCGGCCGTCGGTCGCATTGCCGGCCCACATTTCCGCGAGCCCTCTGGACACCGCGCCGACCGGCACCTCGACCCCGGGGAGTGCGTCAAAAATGGCAGGCATGACCGCGCTGGATTCGCCGGCCCTCAGGGCTGGCGCCACACCTGGCCGCCGGCGGAAAGGAGGGCCTCCGCGCCGGCGGGTCCCCAAGAACCGGCCGGGTACGATTCCATGCCCTCGCGGCCGACGCTGCGCCAGTAGTCGAGCACCGGGGTGCACAATTTCCACGAAGTTTCCGCCTCATCACCGCGGATGAAGAGCGTGCCGTCGCCCACCATCGCATCGAGGACCAGCCGCTCGTACGCCTCGGGCGTGTTGGAGCCGAAGGTGGTCGCGTACCGGAAACTCATCTTCACTGGCTGCGTGCGCGTCTCGAGCCCGGGAATCTTCGTGTTGAGGATCAGGCTCAGACCCTCGTCGGGCTGGATCTGAAACGACAGCGTGTTGGCGGCCAAATCGAACCGGCCGCCCTGGGCGAAGAGCGTACCCGGCGGACGGCGGAAATTGATCGCAATCTCCGACACGCGGCGCGCCAGCCGTTTCCCGGAGCGCACGTAGAACGGGACGCCCTGCCAGCGCCAGTTGTTGATCGAGAGCCGCAGCGCCACGTAGGTCTCGGTCGCCGACTGGGCGTCGATGCCCTCCTCCTCGAGGTAGCCGGGCACGGGCTTCCCGCCGGTCAGTCCCGGGCCATATTGGGCACGGGCGACGTCGCCATGCGGGCCGATGGTGAGCGGCTGGATGGCCCGGAGCAGCTTCACCTTTTCATCGCGAATCGCTTCGGCCTCGAGCGACACTGGCGGCTCCATCGCGGTCAGCGCGACGAGTTGCATGGTGTGGTTCTGGATCATGTCGCGCAGCGCGCCGCTCTGCTCGTAGTAGCCGCCGCGCGAGCCCACGCCCTGCTCCTCGGCGACCGTGATCTGGACGCTCGCGATGAAATTTCGGTTCCACAGCGGCTCGAAGATCGAGTTGGCAAACCGCTGCACGAGGAGATCCTGCACGGTCTCCTTGCCGAGATAGTGATCGATGCGGAAGACCTGCTCCTCCTGAAACACACCACGGATTGTGTCATTGAGCCGGCGCGCGGAATCGAGATCGCGGCCGAACGGCTTCTCGATCACGACCTTCGAGTGATGGGGCAACCCGAGATGCTTCGCCGCCAGCCCGCTGGCCCCGAGATTCTCGATGATGGGCGCGAACACCGACGGCGGCGTCGAGATGTAGAACAGCCGCTGCACATCTCGGCCCAGGCCGGCCTCGATCGCATCGATGTGCCGCGCGAGCCGTTCGAAGGCCGGCGCCTCGTCGTAGCCGCCGGCGACGTAGCTCGTGTGCCGGGCCACCCGCTCCCAGACCCCGGGATTCAACTCGCGCCGCGAAAACTCGCCCACCGCTTCGCGCGCCAGGGTGCGAAATTCATCGTCCGACATCGGCTTGCGGCCATAGCCGACGAGGAAGAAATCCGCTGGCAGCAGGTTGTCGTGGCTCAGGTTGTAGATCGCCGGAATGAGCTTCCGCGCCGTGAGATCGCCGGAGGCGCCAAAGATGACCACCACCGTCGGCGGCGCCCCGCGATGTTTGCTCAGCCCGTGCAGAAACGGATGACGCTGTGTCTCGGCCATGGCTGGGCAGTCTCCAGCCCGCCCCCGGCCTCGCGCAAGGGAAATGCTGGGCGCAAGACACACTCACTCGCCGGCGCGATAGTACTTGGAAAAGAGCGGCACGTTCTCGAAGTGCAGTACCGTGGGGCCCGCCCGTGTGCCCGATTCCGGGCCGACGATTTCCACGATATCGAACCGGAAGGTTCGCGGCCGCGAGCGCAGGCCGGCCAGGTAGGCCTTGATGGCCCGCCGCAGGACCCGGCGTTTGCGGGCATCGACCGCAAAGTAGCCCGGAACGAGGGCGCCGGCGGCGCGGGCCTTGACCGCGACAAACACCACCGTCTCGCCCACGCGGCCCACGAGATCGATTTCCTCCCGCTCGTCCTGCGGATTGCGCCAGTTCCGCGCGACCAATTGGAAGTCCCGTTCGCGCCGCAGCCAGCGGGCGGCGAGCCGTTCTTCGCGGGCGCCCAGCAAAAGCGGCTCGCTCCAGCGCCAAATTTTTCGCCAGCAACGCAGCAGGCGTAGGTATTTTACGTCGTCGGTTGGAATGGGTGGATTTCCTCATTGCGACGATCCGGGGTGACCCATGACAATGGAAACAACACCCTTTTTTTGGGACTCGAACATGGCATCCAACAATATCGCTGGCACGCTGCGTCGCTCGCTGCTCATCAAGGTCATCTCCAAGCCCGCGCCCAGCCGGGAGGACGTCGCCTCGGTCATCGAGCTCACCGCCTCCAAGGTCGTCGAAGCGCTCCAAGCGCAATCGATGACGTTCTATCTGGTCGAGGGCAACGAGATCGCCTTCAAGCAGGTCTACTACTCGCCCACCCTCTGGGCCGGCGACCCGGCAAAGGAAAAGAAATTCCAGGAGACGCAGGCCAAGTTGCTCCAGCTCCGGATCCCCACCGGCAAGGGCATCGTCGGCAAGGTCATCGAGTCAGGGGAGCCGATCTTTTTCCGCAACACGGAGAGCCAGGTACCATTCATGCAATCGATGGCGCAGACCACCGGCTTCGAGGTCCGGTCGATGCTCACCGTTCCGCTCAAGACCACGATCACGCTCGGCGCGATTCAGGTCCTGAACAAGGAGATGTCCGCCGGCACCGAGGGCGAGTTCACCGAAAAGGACCTCAATCTCCTCAAGGAGGTCGCCGAATACTCCTCGACCATGATTCACCGGATGGTCGATCCGAAATTCGTGCCGAACGCGGAGGACACCGCCCGCTTTGTCGCGAAGCTCACCGAGCTTCCCCTTGTCACCAAAATCGAGGAAATCGAGATCGATGACAAGCTGATCGAGGTCACCGGTGACGCAATCATCCGCCGCGAGGGCATTTTCCCGCACAAGCGGATGAGCCCGAACTCCGTCGCGGTGTTGATGTCCAACCCGCTCGACTACGCCAAGCGGGAGTCGTTCTCCCAGGCGACGGAAATGTCGATCGAGGAGGTCAGCGTCGTCTCGGCCACGTTCTTCGAAGCCCTGCTGAAGAAATTCTTCAAGGACACCAAAGCCTCCGCCCCCGGCTCCGAAGACGTCGACATCAGCGCCGTCGCCGATGTCATCAGCAACGCCTACAGCGCCGACGGCCCCACCGCGGGCGTCAGCGTCGCGGATCTCGAGAACGAGGAATCGGCCCCGATCGTCCAGCTCACCAACCGGATCATCGAGGACGCCTACGTTTCCGGCGCCTCCGACATCCACATCGAGCCGATGGAGAAGGACCTGGTCGTCCGGTACCGGATCGACGGTCTCTGTCAGGAAAAGCTCCGGCTCCCGAAGCAGGTCGCGAACTCGATGGTCACGCGCCTGAAGATCATGTGCAACTTGGACATCTCGGAGCGCCGCCTGCCGCAGGACGGACGCATTGTGTTCAAGAAGTACACGAAGAAGAACATCGACATCGATCTGCGCGTGGCCACGGGGCCGATGAATCACGGCGAGAAGGTGGTCATGCGTATCCTGGACAAGACCAAGAGCACGCTCCCCCTGCCCGCGCTCGGTTTTTCCGAGGAGAACCTGGCCAAATACCGCGAGTGCATCCGCCAGCCTTACGGGATGATCCTGCACTGCGGACCGACGGGCTCCGGCAAGTCGATGACCCTTTACTCCGCCTTGGGCGAGGTGAACACCCCCGACGTCAACATCCAGACCGCCGAGGATCCGATCGAGTACACGCTCGCCGGCATCAACCAGATGCAGATGAGCCGCGCCATCGGCCTGACCTTCGAGCGCGCCCTGCGGTGCTACCTCCGCATGGACCCCGACATCATCCTCGTCGGAGAAATCCGCGACAAGGAAACGGCCCAAATCGCCTGCGAAGCGGCGCTCACGGGCCATTTGCTCGTCTCGACGCTCCACACCAACGACGCCCCCTCCACGGTCTCGCGCATGGGCGAAATGGGCATCGAGCCATTCAACATTTCCGCCTCGCTCGTCTGCGTCTGCGCCCAGCGCCTGCTGCGCCGCGTCTGCAAGAACTGCAAACTGCCCTACGAGCCGGCGGGCCGGGAGAAGGACATCATGGCCAAGGCGCTCGATGGCTGGAGCGGCCAGATCTTCAAATCCAATCCGCAGGGCTGCCCCACCTGCAGCGGCACCGGCTACAAGGGCCGCGTCGGCATCCACGAACTGATGACCAACAGCGAAGCGTTGACCGAGGGCATCAACAAGGAGGTCGAAGTGGCCGAATTGAAGCGCATCGCCATGAGGAACGGCATGAAGACGCTCCACCAGGACTCGATGCTCAAGGTCAAGATGGGCCTGACCACGATCGAGGAGGCCCTCAGCAACGTGCCGCCTGATCTGATCCTGTAAGGCCGGCGGCCCGACCGACCGGTCTTACTTCTTCCCGACCGGCGCCGACTCCGCCTTCTTCTCCGTCGGCAGCGGCTTCGGATCCCACTCCGCCAACAATCGGACGGCCGGCGGAAACCCCGCGCTCCGCATCAACACTTCGCGGACCACGAGGCGCGCGGCATCCTTTTCGCCGAGCGCCCAGAATTCCCGCGCCATCGCCAGCGCCTGCTGGTTGCGATCCTCCGTGCCGTTGAGGAAGAGCCGCGTCGAGGTGATCATGCCCGCTCGATCGTTCGCGCCCTGGCCAATTCGCGCCTGGGCGAGCCGGAACGCAGGCTCGCGGGCCGCCACCCACGCGGGCGCCGGCCGGGCCGCCTGCGCTTCGCGGATCAGCCGGGTGGCCTCGGCCCAGCTCCGGGCCTTGACCGCGGCGTCGAGCTGATCGAAGAAAATCCTCTCGCCCGGGAGTCGCGCCGGCAACGCCACGGCTGTGGCCATTGCCACCTCCCGTTCGCGCACTGCGATCAACCCGGCCACCTCGGCCGATCGGTCCCGGAGCCAGGCATTGGCGGGAAAGGCCCCGGTGGCCAAAGCCAGAATATCCCGGGCGGTCTCGATCCGTCCGGCGAGCTGCAGCGCCTCAATCGTGCGCTGGTAGGTCTGCATCGGCCAGGGCCGCCGCCGAAGAAACTCGCGCAGCGCCGTCTGGCTGCCCTCGGCCTGCGAAATCGCTGCGTCGATAATCGCCTGCATCCAGGAACGCCACATTTCCTGCGCCGGGGCATTGCGGCCGGTTTCGGGCGGCATGGAGGCAAGAAGCTGATTGGCCTCGGCCCACTCGCCGCGCTGCACCAGCGTCTGGACGAGCAGGACATTGAAACGCGCCATCGGGTGGCCGCGCTCCGCCGCCGCCGCCAGGCAGCGCCGCAGCCGCGGCAGATCGTGGATTTCACCCAGCGGTTCCGCCAACAGGATCAGGTTGCGCGGGTTACCTCCAAAACGAAAAAGATAGTCCTCCAGGGCCGCGTCCGTCGTAGCGGCCCGCCCGGCCATCGCCCGCTGGACGACGCCGTACACCGCTGGCGCGGGATCAGAAGGGCTGAGCGCCCGCAGTTCGGCGACGGCCGCCTCCATGTCGTCGAAACGCCCGGCCTCGCGTAGCGTCCGCACCTGGATCCGCGTCACCGCGCGCAAATCCGCCCCGGGCGCCTTCCGCCAATTTTCCACCGCCGTGACGGCCTCGTCCGTGCGTTTGAGGGCCAGCAGTGCCAGCACCTCCTGCTCGCGGGCTAGTTCACCCGGAGCCTCGGCTTTCGCCAACTGCAGGGCCGCCTCATGCCGGCCCGCGGACGACAACGCCGCAAACAACCGTGTGACCATCCAGCGATAGTCCCGTCCGGGGCCGGACGACCGGAGATGGCCACGATATCGCTCGCTGGTGGCGATGACCCGATCGAAGTCACCGCCCTCTTCCGCCGCCCCGAACAGAGCCTCGAGATAGGCCCGCCCGGGGTATTCGTCCGTCAGACCCTGCACGAGAAGGTTCATCGCCATGGGCCGCTGCCCCGCGAGAAGATAATACTGCGCGAGCAACAGGCGCCCGCGAATGTCACGGGGATACCGCGCGAGGCCCAACCGCAGGAGCGTCGCTGCGTCGTTGTATTTCCGGGCCCGAAACAGATCGGAGCCCTGCGTGATGAACGCCTGCCCCTTCTTCTCTTCGATGGCGCGGCGGCGCACAGGATACAGCACCGCGTCACCATACGTCAGGGAACTGTACGGATTGCGCTCCCAGACCCAAAATAGCGCCGTGGCGGCCGCCAGGTAGGCCGCGCAGGCGAGCGCGCCGGACCAAAGGAGCATGCCCCGGACGCTGATCGCCACGGCGTTTTCGTGCCGACCCGCCACCCGCTCGTAAAACCCCAGCAGGCCGAGGTGCCAGCGGCCGTTGATCGCCTTCGAAGCGCCCCAAACGAACTTCACCCGGCGAACTTTCACGCGTCCGAGCACAGGCGGCCGCCCTGCCGAATGCAATCTGCGACTTCCCGCCGCCGGAACCGCGTGGTGGGCGCGCCCGAGTGCACGCCCCTGCGGAATGCGTTTAGCGTGCAGGGGCGGGGCTCGCCCAAGCCCGGATGGCTGCGGTCGAAGGGCGCCTGCCCTCCCTCAGTTCCAAGGCCCCGGCTCAGGCCGGGACCGCGGTCGGCGCCCGCGCCCCGGTCACCGACTCGGCGAGGTTGCGGGACGCCGCCTCGGCCTCCCCGCGCTCGTGGTTGAACCGCATCGAGACCGTCTTCGATACGCCGCGCTCCTCCATCGTCACGCCGTAGATCGCGCTGGCCGCGGAGACGGTGCGCTTGTTGTGCGTGATGATGATGAACTGGGACTCGCTCACGAATTTCTTCAGCAGGTCCGTGAACCGGCCGATGTTCGATTCGTCCAGCGGGGCATCGAGTTCGTCGAGGAGACAGAAGGGCGACGGCTTCACCATGTAGAGCGCGAACAGCAGTGCGACCGCCGTGAGCGTCTTCTGTCCGCCAGACAGCAGGGTGATGCCCTTGAGCTTGGTGCCGGGTGGTTGCGCCACGATTTCGATCCCGCTTTCCAGAATATCCTCCGCCGCAATCAGCTCCAGGTGGGCGCGACCGCCGCCAAAGAGGGTCTGGAAGGTGTATTCGAAGTTTTTCTTGATCTGCTCGAAAGTCACCAGGAACTGCTGGAGCGACGTCTGGTTGATCTCGTCGATCACCTTGATCAATTCCGCCTTCGCGGTGGTCAGGTCGTTGACCTGACCCTGCAGGAAATCGTGCCGCTGCTTGAGCTCGGCGTATTCCTCGATCGCGACGAGATTGACCGCCCCCATGCTGTTCAGCCGTTGGCGCAACGCTTCGACCTCGCTCTTGACCGCGACCCAATCGGTCTGGTCCAGCGCCGCGAGATCGGTCTCGGTGGGCTCGCCGCGGGCGGCCTTCGCCTTCCGCCGGCGCTTGGGCGCGTCCCCGGCAGGGGCTTCGGATCCGGCCTCGGGCTTCGCTGCCGCGTCGTCGTCCTCCTCCTCGTCCAGGTCGAGGACCTTCAAGCCCTCGGGTTCATCCTCGGCACGCCAGAGCTCGCGTTTCCAATCGATCGTCCCGATGGCGACCTGAAATTCCCGGGTCACATCCTCGGCGATGAACTGCGCCCGCTGGCGGCTTTCCACCAGCTTGACCTCATGGGCGCTCAACTGCTCGAGGGCCGCCTGGGCTTCGTGCCGGACGCCCTGCTGGGTGGCCTCCAACTCACTGATCGTGCGCTCGAGCGCGGCCAGTTCGATCCGGACCTTCTCCACCTGCTCCTGAGCCACCGTCAACGTCTCGGCGAGCTGGGCCGCGCGGGCGGACTCGGCGGAGCTGCCGCGTTCGAGTTCCGCGGTCTGCTCGGTCCACGACTCGACCTCGGTCTGCCGCTGCACGAGCAGTTCGCTCAATTGCTGCCGCCGGCGTTCCATCTCGCCGAGGCCACGATCGATCACTTCGACCTTCTGTCGGCGCTCCGCCAGCTCGAGCCGGGCCTGGGCCAGGGTCTCGCGCTTCATGTCGCGATCGGTGCGCACCTCGCCGATCCGGATTTCCAATTTCTGAATTTTTTCGCGCTGGGCAGTCGCGGCGGCGTCGGCCTCCGCGAGTCCGACCTGGGCCTTTTCCCAGCGCGCATGGGCCTCGTCCTTCGCCCGTTCGAGGGCCACGAGCTCCGCTTCCATCCGGACCAGCCGGGTGGCGACATCCTCGGCCTGGCGCTGGGCGTTGCGCTGCTCGGCCTGCACCGTCGCCAGCGCCTGGCTGGCGGAAAGCACGTCGGCGCGACGTTGCTCGAGCGTCTGTTCCGCCTCGGCCAGCCGGGCGGTCAGGAGATCGATGACGGCTTTCTGCGTATCATGTGCCTGCTGATCTTCCACCAGCCCGCGGGCCGTCTCACGCAGCTCGATCTCACGCTGCACGATGCTGTGCGCCGCCCGCTTGCTGCTGTGGTGCCCGCCATAAACGAAGCCGCGGCGATCGACGAGGTCGCCCTTGCGCGTCGCGACCGCGAGGAAGGAAAAGCCCGGGTTCGCCTTCCAGAACGCGAGAAACGCCTCGAGGTCGTCGGCCACGTAGCACTCGCGCAGGACGCCCAGGGCCGGATGGGTCGGATCCATGTCGTCGAGCGCCCGCGTCGCCGGGGACAGTGGCGCGCCTTCCGGCAGCGCCAAGCCACCCGCGGCCGCAGCCGACCACTCGCCGACCTGCAGGCACGCACTCCCGATCTGCTCGCTTTCGAGCTGGGCCAGAATCCGCTTCGCCGTGGCGACGTCGCTCACGCTGATCGCCTCCGCGGCCGAGCCGAGGATCGCCTCAATCGCCTTGCCGTATTCGGGCTTCACCGCGAGGCCCTTCATGATCGGGGACACCGTGGCTCCCGCCAGCGCGGCCTCGAGCCGGCCCTGCAGCACAGCCTTCGCGCCCTCGCCGAAACCTTCCCACTTCTCCTGCAACTGCTGGAGCAGCCGCAGCCGCGCCGTCCGCTGCGTGAGCTGGCGATCGATGTCGAGGAGCTTGCGCTGCGCCTCGCGAAATTCGTGGGTCAGATCGGCGATCACCTGCTGCGCCGTGACGGTTTCGCTGTGCACCCGCGACTTCTCGGACAGCGCCGCCTCGAGGCGCGCCTCCACCTCGGCCGCCATCTGCACCGCGGCGACCTGCTGTTGCCGGACTCCTTCCAGTTCGTGGGCAAGCGAGTCGTGCTTGTGCACGCTCGTCTTCTGGTCGACCTCGTACCCGGAACAATCCGTCCGCAGCCGCGCGACCGTGCTCTCGAACTGGAGGAGGTGGAACTTCCCCTGGTTGAGCTCCTGTTCGAGCTTGCTCAACTCACCCTCGACGATCGCGAGCTCGCGATTCCGCTGCTGGAACACGGCATCGCTGCCGCCCAGCAACTCGAGCTGCAGCTGCTTGTCCTGCGCGCCGGTGTCGACCTGCTCCGCGACCTCGCGCAACTGCATCTCCAGTTCGCCCAAATTGCTGCGGGAAGACTCAAGCCGATCCTCGAGCCCGCTGCGCCGGATGCGCGCGAGATTCGAGGCATTCTCCGCCGCCTCCTTCTGCGAGCGCACATCGAACACCGCCTGTTGCGCGTCCTGCACCCGCTGGTTGAGCCGCGTGCGCTGCGCCTTCTGATCCGCGAGCGAGCTCTCCTGCTCATCGAGGGCGGCCCGGCGCGCCGTGGCGTCGGACCGGAGGCCGGCCACGCGACCGTCCAGTTCCTCCAAGGTGGCAGTCAGCTTCGCATGGTGAAACCCGCTCCACGCCAGGGCGTGGTGCCGCAGTCGGTGGCTGAGCCGCTTGTACCGCATCGCCTTCGCCGCCTGCCGGCGGAGGCTGCCGATCTGCCGGGCCACCTCGCCAATCACATCCGCCACACGCGCCAGGTTCTGGTCGGTGAGGCCCAGTTTCTGCATCGCCTCGCGGCGCTGCGATTTGTACTTCGTGATTCCGGCCGCCTCTTCGAAGACGGCGCGGCGTTCCTCCGGCTTGGACGACAGGATTTGGTCGATCTGGCCCTGCGCCATGATCGAGTAGCTCGTCCGGCCCACGCCGGTGTCCATGAAAAGTTTCTGAATGTCCTTCAGCCGGCACGCCTGGCCGTTGAAGAAATATTCGCTCTGCCCGTCGCGGTGCACGCGACGCATGATCTCGATCTCATGAAACTCGCTGCCTAGCTGCTTCTCGCAGTCGGTCAAAAGCAGCGCCACTTCGCACATCTGGGCCGGCTTGCGGGTGTCCGCGCCCTCGAAAATGACGTCCTGCATCTTGCCGCCGCGCAGCGCCTTGGCGCTTTGCTCGCCGAGCACCCAGCGGATGGCATCGGCGATGTTGGACTTTCCGCATCCATTGGGTCCCACGACCGCGGTGACGCCCGGTTCGAAGCGAAGGGTGGAGTTGTCAGCGAAACTTTTGAAGCCGTGAAGCCTGAGGGCTCGGAGATACATGCAGGATTAAAGTTGGGTCATTGAAGGATCGGCCCCCCACCCCGCAATGGAAAAACCCGGGAGTTTGTTCACACCGCGTCGAAACGCACGCTAGGCGCCTCAACCAGGTGTTGTCGCCACGATTGCCAGCGAGGGGATGAAACGCCCGTCGTTCCACTCGCTCGCGCTCGTAGCTACGGGAAGCGGGCCTTTCCCTCAGCGGGCAGACAACGTCCGCACGCCGCGCACCAAGAGGTACCGCTCGCGGGCCCGATGATAGGTTAGGAGCGTGCAGGGCGGCAACCCGGGGAACGTCTCCTCCTCTTCCGCCACGGCCTCCACTACGAAGCGCTGCTCGAGCAACTGGAGGTTCCGGACGGTCCAACCATCGTGATAATCGGAAAATCCCACCAAGACCGGCCGGGTGCCACGACCGAAGTGCGCGGCCAGTTCGTGCAACGGCTCCTCGGTCAGGAACAGCGTGGCGAGCCATTCCGCCTCCGGGTGCCGCGCCCGAACGGCCTCGGCAAACTCGTGGTGCCGCTGCGCCCCGCGGCCGGAGAATTCCGTCGCGACCAGCGGCCAGGTCAGCCGCACCGAAGGATGGATTAGCAGGAGTCCCAGGATCGCCACCGGCCCGACCGGCGAAATCCTCGGCCAGCGCTCCGTCAGGCAGTCAGCCGCAAATTTGGCGCCGGCGGCGGCCACGATGATGAACAGCGGTACCACGTGGCTCAGGTTGCGCTCGAAGAACACCGACTGACCCGCGAAATAGCCCGCGAAGACCACCACCGGCCCGGCCAGGAGGGCGAGTTCCGCCCATCGGCGCCGCCCGCCGAGCACCCCGACGCCCAAGACAAAGCCGGCCATCGCCGGCCAGCCCAGCGTCGCGCCAAAGTAGCGGGCCATCATGCCTCCCACCGCGGCGCCGTCGGGATGCGAATGCGGCGGATGCAGTCCGGCGTAGTGGGTTGCGAGGTAGCGCACACCATTGAGGAAGACCTCCGGATGCAGCACCGCCCCCGGCGCACCCGCGGCGAAGCCCAGACCTGCCGTCACCGGGAGCGCCACGACCCACGCGATTCCCCGGCGCCCGGGCCAGGCCGCCACGAGCGGCACCAGCGGCAGGAACGCGAGCAGCAGCATCGAGACCTTCGCCGCCACGAGGACCCCGATTAGAAACGCCCCCGCCACCATCCTTGCCCCAGCCAACGTCGGTCGTGGCCAGCACAGCCCCACCGCCGCCAGCGTGAGCACCGTCACGAACGCTTCCGGTCGCGCATAGTGCGCGTCCTGCACGAGCAGCGTCGCCACGGCCGCCATCCCACCCGCCAGCACGGCCGTGACCCGGCCAAACCCGCGCCGGGCCAGCCGGAGGGTTTGCCACACGGCGAACGCCCCCAGCGCGACCGAGAAAAAGCGATAGGCCAGCAGGCCCCGCTCCGCCCCCAGCCACTCCGCCGTCAAGGGCAGCAGCTTGGCGCCGCGATAGAAAAAATACGTGGCATGGAGATAGGACGAAAAATTGTACTGATCGTACTTCAGCAGCGGCTCGAGGCTGGCCTTCGCCCAGTTCGTGTCCCAGTCGCCGGACTGCCGCATGTAGCCCACGACCGCGACCGTGATGGGCTCGTCCGGGTGACCGTAACCCCTGTTGTGATACGCAAAACGCAGACCGAACCCGCCGACGATCACGATCGCCGCGAGCAGCCACCACCGTCGCAATCGGCCCGCGCGTCCCGGCACCATTGTCTCCGGGGCATTCATGCTCGTGAACTGCCGGTCAACTGCGTCGCTTATTTGTGATCCCAGGGCAGCTTCACGGCGAGCCGCGGGTGCTTCCACACCCGGAAGACGTCGAACATCTTGCCCGGATTCAGGATGCCGCGCGGGTCGAGCGCGTCCTTCACGGCCCGCATCGCCTTCACCTGCGCCGGCGAATGCTGAATCCGCAGGAAGGGCGTCTTCGCCAGCCCGATGCCGTGCTCACCGGAGATGGCGCCGCCGAACGACACCACGGTCTCCATCAGGTGCTGCACGGCCTTTTCGGCTGCGCGGCGTTCCTTCGGATCCGCGCGGTGATACATGATGTTCACGTGGAGATTGCCGTCCGCGAGATGGCCGAAGGTCGGGATGTGCAGCCCGGAATCGCGCTTCAGCCGCGCCAGGAATTTCGCGAAGGCGACATAGTTCTTCATCGGCACCACGATGTCCTCGTTGAGCTTCGAGTCCCCGAGCTCGAACATCGCGCCCGAGCACTTGCGCCGGACCGCCCACAACTCCTCGGCCTCGTCCCGTGTCCGCGCCACCCGCGAGGCCGTCGCGTGCTCTTTCGCCCAGGCCAGCAGCACGGCCCGCTGTTCGCGCAACTCGGACTTCGATCCCGCCAGTTCCAGCAGCAGCACCGGCCGGCCCGACTGGCCGGGGAAGACGGACTTGCCGGTGGCGCGCTCCGCGCAGAGCACGCTCTCACGATCGAGGAATTCGCAGATCGCCGGCTGCACGCGCGCCCGGAACAGCGCGAGCGCCGCCCGCAACGCGGCCGTTTCATCGCGAAAGGAGGTGAGCAGCGTCCAGCGCTCCGCCGGGGCCGGAATGAGCTTGAGCACCGCACCCGTGATGATGCCGAGCATGCCTTCGCTGCCGATCCAGAGATCGCGGAGGTTGAACCCGGCGGAGAACTTCTTCGTCGCCGTGCCCCACTGGACAGCTTCGCCCGTGGGCAGAAAACCACGCAGCGCGATCACGAAATCCCGCGTCACGCCATACTTGCCGCCATGCATGCCGCCGGCGTTGCACGCGATGTTGCCGCCGATCGTGCAGTATTCCTTCGACGACGGATCGGGTGGGTAAAACCAGCCTTGATCGAGCGCCGCCCGCTGGATGTCCGCCACCTTGGCCCCGCTCTGTGCATGGGCCATGCCGGCTTCGCCGTCGATCGCGACCGTGTCGAGCGCCAGCATGTCGACCACCCAGCCGCCGCGAACCGGCGTCGCCGCGCCGGTCAGCGTCGTGCCCCGGCCGCGCGTCGTCACCGGCACGCGGTACTTGTTCGCCAGTTCCAGGACCGCGCCGACATCCGACTCACGGCGCACCTTCACGACCGCCGCGGGCCGGTACGGAATCTTCGCGCTGTCGAACGAAGCCTCGTGCAACGCCGCCTCGTCGGTGAGAACGAGGCGCGACCCGAGACGGCGTTTCAGCGCAGTAGTGGCGGCGGCAAGGGAAGCCATGATGGATTTCCCGAATGAACCGCCGGGTCAGATCGCGCAAGCCCGGTCGTGGAATCCGGGACATAGCGCGGCGGAGCCGCAACCAAAGTGGAGGGCCGAGCTCCGCCGAGGCCGCAC